>DASXWB010000207.1:0-1766 GCA_036503915.1 Lacipirellulaceae bacterium
GGCGCTCGTTGCCGCGGCCCTCATAGTCGGCAGCGTCGTGAGCGTGTCGCAAGCCGTTCAGGCAAGCCGTGAACGTGCCAACGCGGAAGTGATTGCCGACAAGGCGCGCCAAGCGGTGGACGATATGTACACACAGGTGGCCGAGAAGTGGCTCGCCCATCAGCCGCAAATGGAGCCAGTTCAGCGCGCGTTCCTGGAGAAAGCCTTGCGGTTCTACACCGAGTTCGCAAAAGAAACCAGCAACGATCCATCCATCCACTTCGAAACGGCCCGCGCGTACCGCCGCATTGCGGAAATCCAACACCGGCTTGGCCAGCCATCGCAGGCGGAAGAGGCTTTCCGGCAAGCAATCGACCAAACCCAGGCGCTAGTTGACGAGTTTCCGACGAATTCGGCCTACCGCGCTGACTTGACCGACACACTTCATAAGTTTGGAGTGTTGTTGGGCGACACGGGCCGCTATCAAGAGGAAGAAACGATTCATCGTCGTGCCCTGGCGCTCGACGAACAACTAGCCGCCGATTTTCCGACCAACCTCGAATACCGACGCGATCTCGGCCGAGGGCATTGGTATGTAGCCCAAGTATTCGCCGCCATGCACCAGCGCGACGCGGCCGTGCAAACGTATCGAAAAGCGATTGGCATTCAAAAACAACTTGTCGCCGAATTTCCATCTAGCTCTGAATACCGCGAGCACCTTGCTGAAAGTCTTTTCGGCCTCGGCACGTCGGTCCGTCTTCTGGGCGCAACGCAAGAGTACGAGCAAGCATTGGACGAAGCGGCGGACCTTCTCGAACAGCTCGCCGCTGAATTTCCGAGCCTCCCCGGATACCGCAATCAACTGGCAAAACGTCTACTACTGGCGGATGAAAGGACCCACCGGACGAGGCCGGCCCGAGAACTATCCGAAGGAGGCCGAGGAATACCTCCGAAGAGCCCTGGAGTTGCAGCACAAGCTGGCCGATGATTTTCCCGCCGTCGCCGACTATCGCTATGACTTGTTCCGCAGTTACAAGACGCTCGGTTGGGTGTTAAGCCGCGACAGCCGCTATGACGAGGCGGAAGCGGCGCTGCGCGAAGCCGCAGCGATCGCAGAGACCTTGGTCGCCGATTCTCCATCCGTCCACTATTACCGAGGCACGCTGGCGCAAACGTATGCATTCCTGGCGCAAATCCTCATGGAAACCGACAGATTGCCTGAGGCGGAAGACGCCTATCGACTGTCGATCTCTCTGTTGGAAAGCGTGGTAGCTGACTTTCCAGAGGTTCCCACGTACGGGCCCGATCTGCGCCAAACGTACTGCCATCTCAGCTCGGTGTTGAAACTGACGGATCGACCCGTGGAAGCTGCTGCGGGATATCGCAAGGCGCTCGCACTCAATCCACAGGACGCCACGGCCCTGCGCGGCCTTCGCGAGCTAGAGCCGCCAAACCAAGCTTCAACTGACAACGGACGACTAAAAAACGACGGCCGCTGAGGTCTCGCCGGCAAAGCAGATTCCTCAGCGGCCCGCGGCCACCACGAGCGCTCAGTTTGCGCGCCGACAGCGGCCGTTTGCATTGTACCAATTTAAGCCACGGGGTTTCGACGTGAACGATTACGACTTTAATCCCGGCATTTGGATCGGTGCCGCCGCGGCTGTCATCAGCGTGTTTGCGGTGCTGGCCGCGCTCTACCTGTGGGCCGTGAACCGAGCGAGGCAAAGACTTAACAAAACTGCGACCCCTCAGGAGCGCGCAGTCATTCCGTGGCTTCGTCCTCTTCT
>DASXWB010000208.1:0-2356 GCA_036503915.1 Lacipirellulaceae bacterium
TTGCTGCTTCAAGCGATGCCAAAAAACAGGTCGTGCACCGGGCTTCCAATTCCCAAAATTGAAAGGTGTGCTGCCGTGCGGCGCAGGCGGGATCGGTCAGCCATGCAATGCTGGAGCCGACGTTGCGCTACAGGAACGGACACCCAAGATGCTAACGCTCAAGTTGTGCGTTAGCAATCATTTGCCGCGAGTTTCGGGCAGAATTGAATTGGGAAAGGCCTAAGATATTGCCGTCCCGCAAGGGACGGACCGAAAATAGCCCAGCACTTTCAGTGCTGGGACTTAATTCGCGCAATTTCGGCGACCTCGTCCCGTAGGGACGTCTGAAAGATTGCGGGCCTAGAATTCAGTCGTCCCTACGGGACGGAAACGTCAACCGCGTGCGCAATCGTTTTCCCAGCAATGAATTGCTGGGCTATTGTCATGTGTCCCTGCGGGACAAGATCGGCGGAAATCGTTACCAATGTAGCTCGGCACGCCCCACCAGGCCGTCGAAGCTGATTGTGTCGTCGATGTCCACGTAGTTGTCGGCCTGCACCGCATCGACGAAGACAGGCGTCGTCACCACGTTGAACCAGTGGCTCATCATGTACCCGGCCGACAGGCGCAGGTTGCCCTGCGGGTTGGTCCACGCCAGGCCCAGCTCGTAGTCGAGCATCGGCACAATGCGGTCGTCCTCCCAAGTGGCTTGGGCAAGGATCGCGACGGCCGTTCGATCGACCATGCTGTAGTCGCTTTCGAAGTTGCCCGTGAGTGCCGCGATGAGCCCGCGGCCGTACGCCGAAAAGCCCGTGACGCCGATGCGCTGGTCGCCTTCGATGCCGACCATGGGACCGGCGCCCGTGAACTCGATATCCGTCGACGTGAGGATCTCGCCGGCTGGCGCCACGCCGAACACGCCGACTTGCATGAAGCGCTGCTCGAGCTCCGCGAAGCGCCCGCCCGCGAACACGCTCACCTCTTGCTGTTGATTGCGCACAAGAATTTGCCGATAGGCGGCGTCGGCCAATTGAAATTCGATGTCGTAGGTGGCATTGACCGGTCCGGCGGATGCGTCGAGACCAGTGCCCGGGTGATGCACGAGCGAGCCGACCGCGCCGAAAGGAAGAATCGGGGCGACAACGCTTGAATCGGCCGTATTTTCATAAAATGCATACTGCACAAAGATGGCCGAGCAAGGCGTGAACTCGAGCTCGCCGCCGATTCGAAACCCAATGTCGTAGGATGAGTCGGCTACGCCGATCAACCCAAACGGCACCGTGCCTGCGCCGCCCGGGCCGTCCTGTTGTTGTGCGTGCGCCATGTCGACGCCTGTGGGGTGAATCCACAGCGCCTCGCCGTAAATTGTCCATCGCAAGGGCGCGGGTGGCGGCGGCTGCACCGCGATCGGCGCCGCAGGTGCGAATTGCTGCGGCACAATCCACTGCGTGGGCGTCGCATAGGTCGGCGGAGCGTATTGGCCCGCGCACGGCTGACCGCCGCATGTGCTGGGATCCGCCCAGTACATTGGCTGACCGCCCGGCGGCATCATCATCGGCTGATCGACGTTCACCGCGCCGTCGGGGCCGACTTGGAACATGGGCGTCTGGCCGAGCCATACGGGCTGACCGCCTGGAGCGGCCGGCGGCGGCGGAAGGAACTGATTCTGAGCACACGCGGTGCCGTGCACTGCCGCGCTCAGCGCAGACATCATGAGGGCGAGCGCGAACCGCCAGGGCGCGCGAAATGTGGTCACACGTGACATCGTAGAAACGCCGTTTCGAGAGAAGAGTGGCTGCCAAAATGGCGATGAGTGGCGCGAAGCGTAGCGGGGGCATCGCCTCAGATCAAGACGAACCGGCCGCCCTGCAGCAGTGCGTTACCAGGGCCTGGTCCCTTCGCTCGACTGAGCTATCCGAAGTCAGCGACCAATAGCAGCAGCTATCACGCCCCCAAAAGAAACACTGTCAACGACCGTGGCCCATGAGCTCCGATGACCAGCGACTGCTCGATATCCGCCGTCTTCGAAGGCCCGGAGATAAAAGCGCCAAATACCGGTTCGGTGAAGACAGACTTTCCCTCAAGCGGGACAGAGGCGAGCCGCTCGTAGGCCGCATGCATGTGGTCGACGATCGCGCCTGCCGGCACCACGATCACCAAGTGCTGGCACAAGAAGTAAATCACGCGCAACGGGACGTTGCGGTCGGTGACCCAAACCGCCGCGTTCTCCGCTACGGCGAATTCGCCCGGCAGGATCGCCACGTCGACGTCCGCCAGCGCATGCGGTGAACCGGCGGTGGACAGCTCGACATGCGCCTCGCCGATGCCGGGCAAAAGCGACACGGTTTTCCGGGCATCGCGAATGATCGGCAGAAGC
>DASXWB010000209.1:0-2394 GCA_036503915.1 Lacipirellulaceae bacterium
GGAAACATGGCGGAAACGAGGGTTACCAGTTAGTTGTCAGGCGTTGGGGTGGGCGCGTTTGGATCTTCGGCCTGGCCGCGGGGTTCGACTCGTAGCCGGTCGATGACTTCGCGGACGCCGACTGTGTCTTGGGCGAGCTCGATCGCTTTTTTGCGCGCGGCCTCGTCGGGGACGCGCCCCGTGAGGATGACCGTGGACTGCTCGTCGGTGGATTCTTTTTCGACAGCCACGTCGATCGGCTGGTCGGCGAGCGCCTTGTCCCAGCGCAAGCGGCCGTAGACGCGGCCCTGTACGCCGAGCTCGTCGACCTGTCGGCGGGCCTTGGCCCAGGCTTCGCGGACTTCCTCGGTAATCTTGTCGAGGCCGCGGTCGATGCGACGTCCGATCGATTCGCCCGCGCCTTCCTCCTGGGCCGGCAATTGCGACGGGAGGGCGAGCAGAAATGCCATGCCAATGCTGATGGAGAGAGCGGTGCGCATGATAGGGCTCCTTTCGATGAGAGGTCAGGGGTCGGAGGTCGGACGGTTGAGAACGAACCCTCCCCTAGCCCCCTCCCTAAAAGGGAGGGGGGATGCAAGACGGCAGTGCAAATTGGGGGCCGATTGCGGCGGCTGGGGCGGCGGGTTACGATCCCCGGTGTCGAAAGCCGAATTCCCGGCGGCTTGCCGTCAACTTGCGGGCGCGGAGCACTTCGCCTTGCGTGCGATGTAAATTCCGCTGCCTACGGCAATCAGCACGAAGACCGATCCCACGCCGGCAAGGAGGGTGGGGTACAGATAATACTGCAGAAAGCTGTCCATGACCGCCTGGTTTGGGTCGTCTGGGAAATAACGGACGTAAACCGTGTCGCCGACGTCGTAGATCCTTGACCGATTGGTGTAGCTGCTGGTGACACGGTACTTTTGGCCGTGTACATAAAACCTGGCGACTGGAAACCGGCCGCCTCGCAGCTCGACGATTGTGCCTGTCGTTCGTTCGCCGCTCAAGATGTGCCAATCCTTGAGGAGTAATCCGGCGGCGATCAGGATCGGGGCGAGGCCCATGAGAAAAAGAATACCGATCCGCTTGAACTCGTGGGCGACCTCATCGGGCGTGAGCGGTGGCTCGATGACGAGCGGCTCGTCTTTCCAGTCGGAGTTGATGTCCCAACCGTCGACGCGGGGAATCGTATCGGCCCAGGCACCTAACGAGCTTTCTCGAGACGTCATTGCAAGGTTCTCCGCGCTGTCGCGGCCAGGGAGCAGTGGTCCGCCGGACATCTCAGCAGGCGCTGGCTGTGAGTTTCTTTTGTTCCTGATACGCGGCCGCATGCAGATACCGGTTGTAGTATCGATTAATGGCCTCGAGAGCTTGTTCCCGCTGGTGTAAATCTTTGACGGGTAGTTTGTGCTTCTGCTTTCCGCCCTGGCCGTACTTTATTTCGAGCGTTTTGTTGTCGTTAAGCGTGAATTGAGTAATTTCTCGATATGGAATGGGTGCAGGCCAGCCGGTGAACAGCATGCTTGTGCAGTCCAGAGTCAATGTGCCGTTAATCCCTGAAAGAACACCTGGGGGAACGCCTTCGCCACGATGGCGCGTTCCTCTTCTGTTTCAGGGAAGAACCGGTAGGCCAAGGTTTCTTCATGATATTGGCGGAATTCGTTTTCGAACGCCTGCCACTGCTCGTGTTCGATTTCCTGGGCCTTGTCGATCGTTAGAAACCAGCGGCCATCGCCCGGCGTGGCCAACATTTCTTCGGCATACTGCGGCGTGAGCCGAACGCCGACGGCGCTCAAGCGTTCGACCATCGGCGGGTGCGTGTCGAAAGGATGCGCGATGGCCAGCTCGGCCGCATCGTGTTCGGAGGCGAAGCGCCTGGCAAAGCGTTGAAAGCCTTCGCCGATTTGTTGCGAGATGTTTGCCGCCTGAAGCGCCCGCTCCTGCATAAAGAGCTCTTCCTGGACCTTGTTGCGAAACTTGGAGTAGGCGGCGATTCGCAGCATCGCTCCGGAAAAATCGCGTGGCGAGGTGACTTCCATCGCGATGCGATCGGCGCGAAATTCTCGCTGCCGACTTAGCTTGCTGAGCGAAAGCTCAAACAAGGCTCGGAAGCAATGCATGAAATAAAAAATTGGCCGGGTGACGCCGGCTGTATAAAGTGCCTCGAGATAGTTGGCGTAGCGCACGAGCAATGGCGAGATTTTCTTGGAGTAGAGCGTGTCTTCGCCGCTGAAATGAGCCATTTCGTGGGCCAGGACGGAAGCCGCCTCGGCGCCATTCATTTGCCTTAGCAGCGAGAGGCTGACGTACAGTGTTCGGCCACATTGAGTTTTTCCGTCGACGATCACCGGGTGTTCGGTGACGAAGAAGTTGTCGTCGATTCCAGCAATGATCTGATCGGGAGGAGCCGTGCCG
>DASXWB010000210.1:0-3164 GCA_036503915.1 Lacipirellulaceae bacterium
GAAGCCATTTGGAGCCGTGCGCCCCTGCATAAATGGAGCGGTGCTGCGTATGACGATCGTATGAACAGGTAAAAGTTCGGAGTCCGGGAACGTTAGAGCGCCGGTGCTGCCTTCCAAAATAAATGTAGCCGGATTCGTCGCCCCCGGGCCAATCTCAAGGCCGGCGCCATTAAGCAGCGGCACGCCGCTAATGGTGCCACCCAGATATCGAAACCTGCCGCTTCCCATTGTCATCGAACCAAGTATCTCCAGCGTCCCTGCGACTTGTTCGAACGTGCCAAAGTTCGTCGTTAATGCCTGACCAGCCGTAATCAGGACCTGGCTATGATTCGTATACACACCGTCGAAATCATCAAGCTCCGTCGAGCGATCAATCAGCACTTGGCCGTGGTTGATTAGAGATCCAGTAAACCTGCGTAGCCCAGTCCCACCAGGCTGAAAGTGCAGTAGCCCCGAGGGACTATTTACGAGCGCGCCGTCGTTTATTCGTAGACTTGTTGTGGCGGAGGTTGCGCTCGTTAATACGATCGAAGCGTTATTGGTAAATCCAGTCGCGGAAACCAGGCCGTTGATAATTCCGCTTGTACCCTGGATATTCAGCACATACCCGGCGGGCAAAGAGTTACTCGGAAGCACAAGCGAGTTGTTGAAATCCAGCGCGAAGGTCGCGGGATTCGTAGCCTCAGGTCCGATCTCAAGCGTCGAATCAACAAGCAGAGGCGCTCCATTCATCGTGCCGCCCAGATACTTGAAGGTGCCGCCTGAAAGCCTGAGAGTGCCCAATATATCGAGCGTTCCCGACACTTGCTCGAATGTGCCGTCGTTGATCACGGACAGGGTTTGCCCCGCATTAATCGTGAAGTGATCGCTGTTGGCATACATGCCGCCTGTTTTAATGAACGTCGTATGTCGATCGACGCGGACGCTGCCGGAGTTCGACAGATCACCGACGAATAAGTACTCGCCTGCGTCTCGGGGAAGGAAATGCAGCAATCCTGTAGGGCCGTTAACGAGCGTACCATTGGCAACCGACAACTGCGTCGTCCCCGAGCCGGTGCTTGTAAGCTGAATTGCACCCTTGTTCGTGAAGCCCGTCCGAATGCTCAATTGATTGAAGCCCCGCAGCACAAAGTTCAGCGGATCGGTCGCTTCGGGTCCAACCACCAAAGTGGCGCCGCTTAGCACCGGCGCCCCATTGATCGTACCGCCCAGATACTCGAACCGACCGCCAATGGTTCCTGACGTGTAATTGAGCGTTCCACCGGACTGGACGATCGTCGTGTTGCTAGTCACTTCGCCGTTCATATTAAGCACGCCGCCGGCGGCCAGATTCACAACATCATTCGCGGACGCGCCGTTCAGCGTCCCGTTAAGAGCAAATTCGCCGCCGTTAAGATTCAGCGTGCTGCCGCCCGACAGGTTCAGTGCGCCATTGAGCTCAAACAATCCCGCGATCTGGTCAAAAACTCCACCGGCGAGCGTCAGGGTCTGCGAAGCGGCGATGGTGAATTGGCCTTCGTTGGCATACATGCCGCCCGCTTTATCAAAGGTGGTCGTTCGAGATACGATCACCGTCCCGTGGTTCGTTAAGTTGCCTCTGAAAATGCGATTGCCGGTCCCGCCCGTTTGGAAGTGCAACAGTCCCATTGGCCCGTTGACCAGCGCGCCGCTTGTGATCGTAAATGCCGTCGTGCCGGAACTGGTGCCCGTCAAAAGAATCGAGCCGTCGTTCGTAAACCCCGCCGCTGCGGTCAGCCCCGGCCCCTGACTGCTAGACGAGTTCCGAACAGTGAGCATTTGCCCAGCCGCAATGTGGTTATCCGCCAGCTCGAGCGCACTTGTGTTCTGCAGGATAAATGAGGCAGGCTGAGTGACGCCCGGACCAATTGCAAGCGTGGCATTGGTCAAGATCGGCGTCCCGTTGATCGTCCCGCCCAGATAGCGGAACGTGCCGCCTGCGATCGCGGACGTCGTATTGTAAGTCAACGTGCCGGCAGCTTGTTCCAGGGTGCCTCCATTGGCGATCGACAGGGCGCTCGCAATCGTGAACACGTTATTGTTCGTGTACGTGCCGCCCGCCTTAATGAGCATCGTTTGCCCATTGATAAGCACCATGCCGTTGTTGACCAGATCGCCGTCAAATTTATATGAACCACTCCCACCAGTGAACTGCAGCACGCCGGTTGCGCTATTGTAAGCGCACCGTCGTTGATGGTGAGTGTCGAACCAACGCCCAAGTTGCTCGTCAATACGACCGAACCAGCATTGACGAAGCCACTTGCGGAGCTGATGTTTGAAAGGCCGAATCCCGGAGGTGGTTGAATTGTTAGCACCTGGCCGGCCCGCAAGCCGACCTCAGGCAGCATCAACGTACTGTTGCCCCTTAGGAAAAACGAAAATCCATGGTCGACTGCTGGCCCAATCGCAAGTGTAAGGTTCTCGAGCGCCGGCGAGCCGTCGATCGTTCCGCCTAAATAGTTGTAGGTTCCTCCCAGATTGCTTGACGGCGAGAAGGATGAATCGCTCGCGCTTAAGGCTCCGCCGCTTTGAGTTAAGATGCTTCCATTCAGCGTAATCCGACCGCTGGGCGCAACGTTTATCGACCCTCCACTGAGGTTGAGCGCGCTGAGGGCGTTGAGCTTCATCAACCCGTTAACGTCAAGCTCACCACCGGCCTGTTCGAAAGTCCCCCCGTTGCTCACGGTCAGGGCCTGGCTAATGCTGAACTGGCCGTTGTTGACGTAGTCCCCGCCCTGCTTGTCGAACGTCGTCGTGCGATTGACGAGTACCGTACCATCATTGGTGAGATCGGCCGTCAGCACTCGGCTGCCGCCGCCGCCCAAGTCAAATTGCAGCACCCCGCTGGCGCTATTGCTCAGCGCGCCCTCGGCGATCGCCAGAGAAGCTCGGCCGGAGCCACTGGAGGTAAGAACGACGGAACCGACGTTCACAAACCCATCGGCGGAAGTCAGCAAGACCGTGTCTTCGCTCAGCGACTCAACTCGCAGCGTGTCGTCAGTCCCGAGCGACAGTCCGCCGATCGTGCGCGGCTCGTTCAGCGTTACCGTGACGGCCATATCGCCGTCGTCAATCAGCACTTTGAACGTCTCGTCCGTCGGACCAATTCGCCGCCTCATTCCAGTCGCCGTCACCGTCAAACGTCC
>DASXWB010000211.1:0-5798 GCA_036503915.1 Lacipirellulaceae bacterium
CCAATGACATTCTCGCCGCCGCAAGGCGAAGATAGACGCAATCAACAAATCATCGCCGCCCGCGAGTTTGCTCCCGAAATGAGCCAGCTGGGCGGCAGATAAAAAAGCTATTAGCTGTTAGCCGTCAGCTATTAGCCAGACCGGAGCGGCTAACAGCTAATAGCTAAAGGCTAACTGCTTTAAAAAAACACACCAGGGGCAACTGGTGACCGAAAGGTTTGTCCGATGTTCGTGAAGAAATTGCAAATTGCACGACCACCGTGCGGGCGGTGCCCGAAATTGCAAAATGCAAATTGCCGATCAGCGCGCCTTGTCAAATTCTCGATTTGCAATTTGCAATTTGCAATTTGCAATCTCCGGCGCTCCCGCTCCGGCCTCTCCCTTACCGAGGTGCTCATCGCCATGGGCATCCTCACGCTCGGCCTGTTGGGCGTGGCATCGATCTTCCCCGTGGCCGGCTTCTACATGCACAAGGCCGACCTCGAAGACCGCGGCCATTCCATCGCCCGCTCCGTGATGAACGACATCGTCGCCCGCGGCATGCTCAACCCCGATTCGTGGTACGTGTTGACGCCGTCGAACGTCGTCAGGCCGCCGGCGAGCGCCGTGTTTAACTCCGATGGCAAGTATTCACCGGCATTGACTGCACCCGGGGCACGTGGCAAATTCGCGCGGCCGTTCGCGTTGGCGCTTCGGGAAGCGCTGAACCAGCCCGCGGCGGCGACCGATCCGACGCTTATTTGCAGACAATTCGGCAGCGCCTACGTGATTGATCCCATTGGCGTGTCGCGGCTCGCCTTTGAAAATGGCGTGCTGATAAGTCCAGGCGCGCACAACTCAGCCACGGGGTTTCCCGCATCGGCCAGTCAAGCGTGGTACTACTACGCGTACGGTCCCAATCGCATTTGGGCGCAATCGATGTGGGCGCCGTGGTCTGGCGGCAATGCCAATGGGGCCGATCCCTTTCAATGGCCCGTCCGCCGCGTAACGTTTCGTCAGCCCAGCACAGGCTGGCAGATGGACAATACTGCGGCCAACCATTTCTTCGAAGCCAAGGACGATCTGGTCACCGAATTGCCCGATCGCGACGACCGTCCGGCCACGCAAAACTGGGATACAACGATCGGCGCCGGAGGCGCTTCAATTCCCGTGGCGCGCCAATGGGTGGGCGACTACTCGTGGATCGTCACGGTCGTGCCCAGCACGAACGCGGCGCGCGACGGCATGGCGCGCCATCCTGAAAGCCATGCGTATGATGTGTCGGTCGTTGTCTTTTACAAGCGACCGCTGCCGGGCGAAGCGGAAGACGTCTATCAAGATCTTGGGTCGTCTACGGCCGACTATTATAACGCGATGAGTGAGGGCGAACGCGCGGTGAGGGCGATGGTCGTCTCGACTGGCCTCAATGGCGGCGAGCTTCTGCTGACCGACTTCGGTGATGATCCAAAGCGAAGTCCTTTCGACGGACTACGCACCAGCCAGTGGATCATGCTCTGCGGCCCGCACCCCAACAGCACCATGAGCGAGCCTCGGTTCTCGCTGAATTGGTACCAAGTGATTACAGTCGACCGGGAAGGAGTGGGCGTCCAGAATTTTAACAATTCAACGCAGCGTTTGGTGACGGTGCGCGGCCCCGAATGGCCCTGGAAACCGGGCGACCCCGCGTCGAACAACCTGTGCGTGGCCATTTGCCGCGGCGCGGTGGCTGTGCACAGCAAGACAATCCGGCTGGAAAGCTCGCGCAGCGCCGGCTCGCAGGCGGTGGCATTCGGCGGCGGCGGCAATCCCAACTGGAATCCCCCACCCTACGAATCGGACAAATAAGAAAGGAACTGTGGGAGGCGTCTCCGACGCCGAAATTGCACTGCATCCTAGCCGCACCATCGGGGTCAGAGACCCCTCCCACAAACTGCGCGAGGCAAAGCCCGCAGGAACAAAGAACAATCGACGAGGAGCAAACCAGAGAAGAATCGCACGCCACGGGTCGGGCAAGCCAGCGTGGCGAATAATGCGGCTCCTCGCAAGGAGAGGCGTCATGTGGAACAGAGTTAAAAGAGCGGAGAGCAGGGAGCACGGAGTACGGAGTAAAACAATTCCGAATTTCGCAGTGCGCAGAAACAGGACTCCCCGCTCCTCTCGCCGCGGCGTCCTGCTGCTCGTCGTCCTGAGCATGCTCGTCTTGTTCATGCTGATCGGCACCACGTTCCTGATGACCAGCAATCAGGAGCGTCAGTCGGCAAAGAAGTCCGGCCGCGCGGACCGGCTGGGCAACCATGCCACGAAGCTCTTGGACCGCGCGCTGTTGCAGGTTGTGCGCGGCACGGAAAACCCATACTCCGCGATCCGAGGTCACGACCTGCTGAGCGACCTGTACGGCACCGACGGTTTTCAGGGCATCATCTACAGCCCGCCGGCGAATCAGACGTTTGATCCCACGCAGCCCGCGCGGCAGGTCACACGCTATGCCGGCGGAACGACCGGCACACCAGCCGACCAACTTGGTCCCACGCAGGGCCAGCTCATCGACATCTACGTGCGCGCCTTGGGTTGGAAGGTCGACGATCCGCAAACGCCGCCACCGAACAATGAAGCGTCCGGCCCCACGGCCCTGACGCAGCCCGATCTGCGCCATGTTTTGAAGCTGGAGCGCGGCCCCCTCGGGCAAGCCGAGATTCACACGCTGTCGCTCACCAAGGGCTATTACAGCGGCTGCGTGCTCACGATCACAAGCGGCCCGGCCACCGGCCAATCCGCGCGGATTGTGGACTACGATGCGGCGGAGATAGTGCCAGCGAATCCGACCGCCAATCCTCCCGCCACCGCCTCCATCCTGGCGCGATTTCGCGTGATGGCCTTCGAGCGCGCTGAAGGCGGCCCGCTACAAGTAAGTCCCACGCGCCCGCCCGAAATCGTCGACTTGGTCGGCGCCACCTTCCTGGTGAACGGCCGGCCGTTCAATGGCACCGGCGTGGGCTACAATCCGCTCGCCGCGGCCGGCACCCCGCGCCTCAACGCCGTGGAAGTGTTCCGCGTCAGCAACAACGAGGCCGTCGGAGCCGAAGTCGCGCTGCTGCCGAATCCCGTCTACTTCAATCCGCCCTCGATTGCAACTTATATCCGCAGAAACGGCCCTCGCGGAAGCGTCATGCCGGCGCAGCCGTTCGCCCTGGGCATCCCGACCACGAGTTTTCTTGGCCTGAACCCGCCATTGCCCGTGCTTCCCGCGGCTCCCACTCCGCAGCAGCTTGCGGCCCTCCAAGCACTCTTGGCTCAGTGGAAGTATCCATCGCTGGCGGGCCTCGGCGGGGCGGACGAGCCGTATGATGCGGCCGACTACCAGAACATGTACCTGGCGCTGATGACCGTCACGCCGCGCGCCCAGGCCCGCGTTTTCCACGCCGGCAACGTGCCGATCGAGATCGATCTCGACACCAACGGCGACGGAACTCCCGACTCGATCCAGAACGCTGCAAACTTCCGCCGGCTCGACCTGGAAGATGTGCCGCTGCCATCCTTCCACCGGCCGGAGCTGGTGAACTTCTGGTACCACCGGCTGCTGGCTCTGTTGAGCGAGGACATGGATCCGAATGAGGCCGTGCGCGCGATCCTGCGCCCGTACGAAGACGATGGAACACTAAATCAATCCGTCAACTCACTCTCAGCGCAGCAGGCCGCGCTCATTGCCGCCATCAAGCGGAAGATCATGCTGCGACCGATTCGCGAGGACCACCCGGTCTTTGACGGCGGCAATCCGCAATCGGTGGCGCGCAGGCTGGGCAACGTGAACAACCTGGTGGCCGGGCCGAACCAGGACTTGATTTCGATTCCGTTTTGGGAAGTCACCGGCCCGTGGGACGTCGACAACAACGGCGACGGCGTGCCCGACAGCGTGTGGGTTTACCTGGGCGACCCGGTGCAGGAGCTCGAAGACGGCACGCGCTACAAGGCTCTTTATGCGTTCCTCGTCATCGACCTCGACAGCCGGCTGAACGTCAACGCGCATGGTTTGGTGGATCACATTAAGCCGCCGGCGCTCATGGTCGATTCCACCGGCGCGATCGTTCTCGCCGATCCCACGACCACTACAGGGCAGCCGTTTCCAAATCTGGCCGGAGCAAATAGCCTGGCGGACACGCAATTCAGTTCTTCCGTCCTGGCCCAAGGCCTCGGCTACGGCACGGCGGAAATCAGCCTGCGGCCGCTCTTCCCCGCACCGCTCACGCCGGCAAGGATCGGCAGACGTGATGAAGTCGGCGTGGGCACTGAGGTCGACAGCTACGCCGCGGTCTTGGTCGGCCGCCAGCGGCTCGATGGCAGCGCCGTCTCGGGCAAGTATGGATTCTCCCCGTCAACAGCGTTGCCGCAGTTCGCGACGCCGGGACTAAATTACGAGTACACGGGCATTCCATACACGCCGCCCGACGTTGCGGCCCAGTTGCAGTTTATCGGGTTTCCGTGGGCAATTACACAGCTCTCCGTTTTCGGCAGTCCGCCCGATCTGATGGCGCGGTATGCGGTGGGGCTCGACTACACGGGTCAGCCCACCTACGAGGCGCTGCGTGATTGGCATCCCTTCCACACGGCGCCGACGCCGGTTCATCGCCCGCTACTCACCGATTCGCCGTACGAGCTCGATATCAGCAGCGCGCAGCGGCGTGATACCTGGTCGGCCAGCTTTAACCTCGCGACCGACGCGTTTAGCGCCAGCCTGCGCCAAAGCGACGATGCGCCCTTCGCCACGGCGGACTTGGAGAGGATTCTCCGCGGCGGCGACGCCGATGCCGGCACGCTTCCCAGCCGCCTGTGGGACGTTGTCGACGTGTTCGACCCCGTGCGGCGGATGGAGTTCGACCGGCCTCGAGTTCTTGCCGCGACGACAGCCGAATTCGGCATCCCGAATCCCTCCATAACCAGCCCCGAGTTTCTCACCGCGGCGCAGCAGATGGCCGCCATCAGCCGCAATCTGGTGACCACCGACAGCTTCGATCTGCCGGTGCCCGGCGGCAATTTTTTGAGCCGGCTCATTAACGGCGCCGACGGCCAGCCCGGCCGCGCGAACGTCGACGACAATGACGATGGCGTCGTCGATGACCCCAACGAGCAAGGTTGGGGCGGCTCCGATGACTTCCACGCCGTCATGAATGGCGTGCCGATTTTGGCGGCAACTGCTCCGCCGGACACGGACCTGCAGCCGACGCCGCCGCTGCTAGTGCCGCAAAACGCCAATATCGTCGACCTGTTGCGCTATCGCGTGCAGTTCGAGCGCCTGCGCCGCGGCCTGGCGGTTTACAACGAAGCCGACCTGAGCCAGGTCGTGCAGCAGCTGCTCGCGCCGGAAGTCATCGCCGGCCGGCGCATGGACCTCAACCGCCCCTTCGGCGACGGCCGCGACAACGGCGACGGCGTTGACAACGACAACGATGGACTCATCGACGACGATCCCGTTCGGGAGCGCGATCCCACGCTCACCGGCAACAATCCCGACCGCGCCTTCAACGACATCGTCGACGATCCGCTGGAAGCGGGCGACCCGTTCGTCGACTCGAACGCCAGCCCGAACGGCCGCTATGACGCCGGCGAAGTGTATTACGACAGGGACGGCAACGGCCAGTATACGCCGCCGCTCGACCGGCTGTGGGCCGGCCTCACGAGCGAGGAAATCTTCTTCGATTACAACCACGGCAGCGCATTACTCAACGGCCGGCTATCCGATGGCCGACCGTATGACGGCAACGGTGATTTCATCTATGACCCGAACGAGCCAACCGACGGCCGCGTCCGCGCCAACGGCGTCTTGC
>DASXWB010000212.1:0-1690 GCA_036503915.1 Lacipirellulaceae bacterium
TGAACCCTTCCTTGAACGTCGTGCCGAGGACGTATCCCGGCCCGCCGGCGTATTTGCCCGGCTGCTGATTGTCGATCAACTTGGAATTGGGCACGACGCCCCAGATCGCCGCGCGCGACCAGAAGCTGGAGCGCTCGCCTACGCACAACGTCTTCGAAAGACCGTCCTGCAATTCGCGCGGTTCGATCTGCCGGTTGCGGCCGAACACGCCGTCGAAATTGTCGCGGCAAATCTTGCACGTGGGCCGCACGGTGCCCACGCTGGCCACGTAATTCCCGGCGGCCATCTGGCAAAGAATTCGCGGCGTTTTCTTCTCAGGAATGTCTATGAGCGGCTCGAATTCGCCGTCGGACGGACAAATGAAGCCGCTCAGCGATGTATGCCGCACCGTGTTCTCGTTGCCTGCAATAGGCGCCGAAAGGTTGACCTGTTCAAAGGCCGCGGCCTCCTCAAAAAAGGGCATGATCATCGGGCCCCAGCTCCAGCCGGGACCGGCGTCGTCGAGATTCGGCAACACCTTGGTGACATAGCCCGGCGGGAACGACTTCTTGACGTCCATGTAATTGTGCATCGCCAGGCCGAGCTGCTTGAGATTGTTGGCGCACTTCGTTTTGCGAGCCGACTCGCGCGCCGCCTGAATCGCGGGCAGCATCAGCGCGATCAGGACGCTGATGATCGCCACGACGACGAGAATCTCAACCAGGGTAAAGGCCGCGCGCAGATGAGGGCATCGTTTCTGAATCCGACCAAACATAGTGTGTGCCACTCGACAGAGGACTTGCCCACCCGGAGCCCGATCGCGGCGGTAGACTAGGGGCTCGTCCGTAGCGAGTCAATTGAGATTTGCCAATTCGCTGGCGCAGCAGTCAGAGGCGCAAGCGAGGGAAAAGCTTGGCTCGGGCGTGCCCTAACGCATTGGGGTTATTATGCGCGGGGCGGCGACATACAACGCGAAATCGCCGGGGGCACGCTCGCCGAACACCTGTCAGCTTGGCAATCGGAGATAGCTTATTAGACCGCCGCACCGGCCATGCGCCGGCATTCTTCCGCGCAGCTCTCGCACGCGTCGGCGCAGGCCTGGCAGTGGTCCATTTGATGTTTGCGACATTCGTCGCCACAGGCTTGGCAGATGTCGGCGCAAATCCGGCAGATTTCGTGCATGAAGCGGGAGTCACGGCTCATGTAGGCGGCGGCCGACCAGCAAATTTCGGCGCAATCCTTGTCCAGCCGGATACAGTCGGCCATCGCTTGCACGTTTCGCTCCCCGAGGCAAGCCTCCGCGCAATGTTCACATTCCTGCGCGCAGCGCACGCAGGCCTCGATGCACGTTGCATATTCGTGATGACTCATGACGGGCTCCTTAAAAACGAAAAATGCTTAAAATCTGTAGGTTTTCGCCAGATTATTCGGGCCTTAGCTGCAAATTGCGTGCCCCACCGGCCCATATTGCCGCGTTCGCGAGGGCGTTGCGCGCCGATATCTCCGATGGACGCGCAACCGCGCGTATAGCCGAATCACCGTATGGGGTCGCTTGCCATGACGGGGCATGGTTGGACACGAGTCACGCTGGCTTGTTTGGCGGCAGCAATGTCGCGGCCTGCCATTTGCCAGCACGTCCAACATTCGGCGCCGCAGCACGACTCGTTCGCGGTCGGCGAGGCGCTTCCGGCAGTACTCAATTTGGAGGCTC
>DASXWB010000213.1:0-4833 GCA_036503915.1 Lacipirellulaceae bacterium
ACCCTGCAGACCCCGGATCTTACTAAGTTCCAACGTCTAGGCATAGGGCTGAATTCCAGCGAGGTTGGCTTTCGGCGGTCTTGACGATCAGGGAGGCGGTTTCCCTCCTCCGGCGGTCCCCACCGGGCGGGCGAAGAGGGCGCCGAGCCGGCCCAGGTTCGGGGAGGGCCGCGAGGGGGCCGGGGGAGGGGAGTAGGGGAGTAGGGGAGTAGGGGAGTAGGGGAGCAAGCGATCCAGGAACGATCATACTGTGTACTTCGTACCCGTACGCCGTATTCAGTCCGTAGTGCCGGTACCTGAGTACTGCAGTAATCACTCACTCCATCCAGCATCGTCGTCTAGTTTGACCCGCTCACCGCCCTACTCACTCACTCACTCACAGTCGCGGTAGGCGCAATAAAAACGGCTCTTCTCTGGGGACTGGGGCAGGTAGTCCCTGTTTGTGGAGAAGAGCCGCTATAGGATCGAGTGTACGGAATATGCTCGGTTTGAGAGCGGCGCCAAACTGAGGGTGAAAGCGCTGCCAGGGCCTGCTAGGTGGATCGTCCAGACTCGGTATGGACTTTATTCAACTTGCTAAAGCAGTTGCACGACACCAACCATGCACTGAACTGTGCAGATCTCGGCTAGTTACGGCCGGCAAATGTTGCGCAGCCGCGCAGCCAGTGCGCGAAGCGGAGGGGGCGCTTGGAAAGAGTGAAGGCAGATGGATTAATTGAACGCGTCAGATATCGCCGCAGCCGAAGTGTCGAAACTGTCGGCCGTGGCGTTGGCCATCGCGTTCACCGCGCCCAAGCAGGCGACAAGAATCAGCGCCAGCATGACCGCGTACTCAACGGCGGTTGGACCATCTTCTTCACGCAGCAGTTTTTTCAGGAGGTTCATCATGGTAGTTACAGCATGGTTTGCTGCCAGCCGGGTTTTACTTCAAGTGCCGGAATGACGCGCCTCGCGCCAAGCGGGCAACTGCCCTCACAGAAAGATTAGCTTACCCTCAAGGAAAAGCAATTCGTCGCCGTTCGAGGCGAACGAAGGCGAGTCCATCTGTGCCGACTAGGACGGATAAAACAAAAAAGCCGGCGATTCATTCGCCGGCTCTTTACGATGCCCGCTACAGCCGAGGACTACGCCTGGAACGAGCTGCCGCAGCCGCAGGACTTCACCGCGTTGGGGTTGTCAAACTTGAAGCCGCGGGCCTCCAGGCCGTCGTAGAAGTCGATTGTGGTGCCGTCGAGATACAAAGCGCTCTTCTTGTCGATCACTACCGGCACGCCATGGTACTCGTACTTCGAGTCGGCCTTGGCGTCGAAATTCTTGTCAAAACCCAGCGCATAGGAAAAACCGCTGCAGCCGCCGCCCGTGACGCCAACGCGCAAAACGGTATCCGATTCAATCTTCTGGTCTGCCATGATCCGCTTGACTTCGTTGGCAGCCTTTTCTGTGAGGACGATGGCCATGTTCCGATGCTCCGAGTTAAGTGATTTTTTACAGGTGTAGCGACAGCGTCGAGTGCGCGATTCGATGTGTAATTTTAGCCCACACGAGAATTATAGTCATCGGCAGCCCGGCGGGAAGCTTGGACGAATTTACCACGTTTAGGGCTCGGTTTTCGCCAGGGGCGAAACCGCCAGTTTGCGCAAGTCGCGCACGGCCCGAATAACGATATTGGCCGCCGCATCGACTTCGACATCGGTGTTGAAACGCCCCAGCCCGAATCGCAAGCTGCTGCGGGCCGCGTCTTCGTCGAGGCCAAGAGCCAGCAGCACGTGGCTGGGACCGGGGTCCGTCGACGTGCAGGCGGCGCCGCTGCTAACGGCCAGGTTGCCCATCGCCAGAAGTAGCGCTTCGCCGTCGACGTTGCCAAAGGACAGGTTGAGGTTGCCTGGGAGGCGAAGCGCCATGCCGGCGGCGCCCTGTGCATCGAGCGCAGGGCCACAGAGCTGAATGTCGTCTAGCTCGTTGAAGAGTTTTTGCGCAAAGCGATTGCGTAAAGTCGTCAGTCGCTCTGATTCTTTTGACATGCCTTCAAGACACAGCCGCAGTGCTGCGGCGAATCCGACAATTCCGGGCACATTGAGCGTGCCGCTGCGACGTCCCTCTTGCTGTCCGCCGCCAACGATTTGCGGCTCAAGACGCACGATCGGATCGCGCCGCCGGATGTACAGCGCGCCAATGCCTTTGGGCCCATAAATCTTGTGCGCTGTGAAGCTCATCAGGTCGACGCCGAGCGCACGAATGTCGACTGGTATTTTTCCGACGGCTTGCGTGGCGTCGCAGTGCAACAGCACGCCGCGCTGACGGCAGATGGACGTGATCTCAGCAAGCGGCTGGATGATGCCGATTTCGTTATTGGCAAGCATTACCGACACCAGGCAGGTGTCATCGCGCAGGGCGGCGGCGATTTTTTGCGGATCGAGTCGGCCGGCGTGCGAGCTGCCATGCGGCTCGACCTCCAGCAGCGTCACGTCATAACCGCGGCGCGCCAACCGGGCGAGCGGATCGAGCACCGCTTTGTGCTCCGTTGCGACGCTCAACAGGTGATTGCCGCGGCGGCGCTCGCGCTCGGCGACGCCGCGGATTGCGAGGTTGTTGCTTTCGGTGGCCCCGCTGGTGAAAACGATTTCCTTGGCATCCGCGCCGATGGCGGCGGCGATCGATTGCCGGGCCGCATCGACCGCGTCGCGGGCCTCATGGCCGAATGCGTGTACGCTGTGGGGGTTGCCGAAGCGCTCGACGAAGTAGGGCAGCATCGCCTCCACGACGCGCGGGTCGACGCGCGTCGTGGCATGGTTGTCCATGTAGATTGGAGGATGAGCGACTGCGGGCATGGTAGCGAAACCGCTCGGCTGAGCTCGCGGCCGAAGCCGCAAGCGGTTGGTGCGCCTCGGAACCATTTTACGCCGAGCGGCAACAAAAATCCGCTCGCGGTTTAGCCGAATAGTGCCCGCACGACGATTTGCGACCAGCTTTCGAATGCTTCGAGCCGCGAGAGAATATCGTCGACCGGGCGAAAACGGGCGTCGAGAATATCCACCTCGCGGGGCAGCACGTCCGGCCGCTCGACATCGCACAAGTGCACCACGCCCAGATGAACCTGTCCCACGGGGGTTTCATCGTCGTTGATCAGGCCGACGATTTTTTCCGAGTAGGGTGTGTTGATGACGACTTCTTCATCGAGCTCGCGGCGCATGCCCTCGCGATACACATCGTGAAAGCAGCCGGCGGCCGCGTCGAGCGATGAAATGTGGCCACCGACGCCGACGCTGCGCTTGGCATGCAGGCGGCGCTCGCCTTGGCCGCCACCGCGCAGGTAGTCAAACAGATGCACGATGCCACTGCCGTCGACCCAGCGGAAGAGCGCGTACGGAATGAGCTGCTTGAAGCTGGGATCGTCTTCCATCTCGCCGCGTGGACGATAATCCAAGTGATCGGCCTCAAGGAGCTGCGGCAGATAGCGCCCGACGTCGGCAGAAAAGCCTTGGAAGTAGCCGAGCCTATGAAACAGCGGCGTTGGAACGACGAGGATTTTTTCTTCGGCGACGGTAGACATGCCGGCATTCTACGGATTTTCGCCGCGAATGCTAGCGGCCGCGTCTGGCAAAGTCGATCAACGCTGCGCCGTGGCGCCCTCCGCTGCTAAATCTCGATCGCGGATCTGCAATCTTAGTTCATCGGAGTTTGCGCGCAGCTCGGGTGCGTACATCGCGGAAGCCTTGGTGGGCAGGGCGCTGAAGCGGCCGGGCGTTTCGGCCCGCATGCGGTAGCTGACGCTGTGCCGGCCGCGGGCCAGACGCTCGACAAACAGCGCCACGCGGTTGTCGCGCAGCTCCATGTACGCGCCCAGCTCGTTTCCGTTGTAACCGCTTTGCAAGGCCACCGGTTCGCATCCAGCCGCCTTCATGTCCTCGAGCAGGATGTACTCATAGTCATTCTTTGATTCAACCACGAGCTCGATCTCCAAAAGGTCGCCGCTGGTGACGCTGTCGAGGTTCTCGATCTCCGTGCGGTCGAACTTTTCCACTTGCTGGTCGACAACTTGCCCCCGGCCGCCGGCGACTTCGATCGATTTATCGGCGGGCGTGAGCTTGTAGTAGCGCCGGTCGACCTTGAGCTCCAAACCGGCGCGGCCGATTTCGTCTTCCAGCGTGAAGTTGGTGAGGTATCCATTCCAATACAGCGGACCCGTGCCGGTTTTGCGCAGCTCGATGGTGTGCGGCCCCGGTTCGAGCGCCTCGCCGGTGAGAACGTAGGAGTTGTCGAAGCTGAACAGGTTTTCGCCGTTGATTTTCACTTCCTTCCGCTTCTGGCCGTCGACCCATACTTCGACTGCCATATCGGGCTGGTCCTCGCCGCTGGCTTTCAAATAGTCGGCCAGCGCCTCGATCACGATTGCCGTGTCGCGCGTGCTGTTCCAGTAGGTGGCATGCTTGCGATTGTTAATGAGGTACTTCACGAGGCGCGGGGCGAGGTCGCTCTCCGGCTCGGCCGCCGCGAGCAGCTTCAGATAATGCGCATGGGCCTCGAATTCGCTGCCGTACCAGTGCCACCAGATGCTTTCCGGGATGTTCAGGTAGGCCGTTTGATTTTCGTTGTCTTCCACAAGGTACTGGTTGATGTTGCGCAGGATCATCGAGAGTTTGTCGGCTTCGTTCTGTTTATGAAGCGCCAGGCCGTAGGTCGCCAGGCCGTAAACGGCGAGCTTGGTGCGATCGTTGTAGAGGTGGTCGCGCATTGCGTCGCTCGTGACATTGGCGTCGACGAGGACCATGTAGACGAGCGCATCGAGGTTGTCGGCGTCGCGCTTGGCGGGCTTGTTCTTATCGATGCCGTTTC
>DASXWB010000214.1:0-11756 GCA_036503915.1 Lacipirellulaceae bacterium
AGCGCGTGTAGGCGTTCATATCGCGCGTCAAGGCGAGCAGGGCCTCGCTGTTGCAGTGCTTGCCGCGGGTCATCGTGAGGCCCATGCCGAAGAAGATGACGCCGAACTTGGCCGCCTTCATCCGGGCCATGACGTCCTGCCACACAGCCAGCTCGACGCCGGTTTGACGGAGCACGCCCGCCGCATCCAGCTCGATGCCCTTCGCCAATGCTCGCAGCGTCCACAACGCCTCGAAGTCGCAGCGCGGCTTGATCTGGATGAAGATGTCGGCCGCCTTGGCGCTTTTCGTGCGCCGCACGTCGACGATCACGCAGGTGCGGTCTTTGCGTCCGTTGGGCAGAAACATGCCTTTCGGCATGAGGCTGTACTTGGTGAAGTGCCGCGGGTGGCTTTCGGCCGGGTTGGAGCCCCAAAACATGATGAGGTCGCCGCGGTTGGCCACTTCGCCGAGCGAGCATGTCACTTCGCCCACGCCTTGGAACGCCATGCCCGACGGCCCGTGGCAGACGCTGGTGGTCGTATCAATCGTGCCGCTGATCCAGTCGACAATGCTCACGGCAACACGCTGCGCTTCGCACGGCGAATCGCTGAGGCCGTAAACGATGGGAAATTTTGCTGAAGTGAGCAGCTCGGCGGCCAGCTCGTAACCGACTTCGAGCGACGCCGGCTGACCCTTGATGAGGCAGCTCGGCCGGTCGTCGATGTGGTGATTGAGAAACCAGGCCTTGCCCAGCACGCAAGCCCGCTTGGCTTCGGTAATGTGGTTATCCTTCACCGTGAGGTCGATATCGTCGCAAACGCAGCCGCAGAACGTACACGTGGCGTCTTGGACGATTTTCAGTTCTGCCGGTGATGCGCTGGCGGATAGTGTGGCCATATCACTTAAAAAGCGTCAAAACTCCCATGCCGGGCCGCGACGATTCTGACGGTAATCGGAAGGAGTGTGTCGCGAAGCTACAATATAGCTGTCACAGATTGAAGCGGCAATTGACGACGATTGTGGACAATCGGCTCTCTTTCAACATTAGTATTCCACGGACACTTCGCGAACGAGTTTGGCTTGGCCATTGTCCAAATCGAACCAATACGTCTTGCCGCCTCCTATTGGAATCGCATGGGCTCCAACAACGGGAACGCCAGCGTAGCTGATTGAAACCCGAAAATCGCTCTCGGCGTTAGTACTCACGGCTTCAACGTGTAGTCTGGCCAATGCGGGTGCTACAGTCTTACCAGCGTAGCGCGATTGCAACTCCTTCTCGGTTACCACTTCTGCTTCGTAATTCCCCACGCGGTCAAGATCCGAGGATATCAATTCCATCGGTTCGAGATATATCCTTTCCTCCTCCCACTTCCCTGAGAAAAAATCATTCAGGCTCGTAATAACTGCATCGCGCCGAGCGTCGTCAACGACGCGCGCCGGGGGCGCCGACGATTGCCCGTTACAAGCACAGAACGATGCAACAATTAGGATCGATAAGTGAAGTAACTTCATGTTCGACTTGAAACGAATACCAGGGACGACCCACCAATCAAGGCAGCCGTTACGGCACACGAAGTGTGCCTATCACTTTATCACTTCCAATTGCACATCCAATCCCTTGCTTGTCGGCATGCCGGAGCCGTGCGTGTCGCCGCCCATCAGACGGCTGGAGATGTCGCCGTAGGCGATGAACAAGATACCCTCGGGCAGCTCATCTTTTTTCGCCGGCGTGACGGCGACTTCGACCTGCCCTTGCTCGCTGGTGAGCCGCACGCGATCGCCCTTCGTCAGGCCCAGCCGCTCCATGTCCCCCGGCGCGACTTGAAGCGTGTTGATCTCCGTCTGGTATTTCTCCTGAAATTTCCCCTCGCTGATGCCGCAACCTTGGTCGCTTGTCCGGCCGGGGATGAGAATAAAGGTTTCCGCCATTGTACGCCTGAAACACGACCACTACGCCGAAGGCGTTTCACTCCAAAGCCTAGGGTCGCGCAGCGCACCCTGGGACGCAAATCCATCATACCAACGAAACCCTGAAAGGGTTTCACACAATCATTTCTCCAACATTGCCAATTGTGTAACGCCTACGACGTAAACAATGGGTAACGGCTTCATAACCCAGGGTGCGCCGCTAACGCGGCGACCCTGGGCTTTGGAGTTTAACACCTTCGGTGTTATGCCAATCAACGTCGGAGTCATTTTTATTGCGAAGCCAGCCCTCTGGCGTCCAGCCGCGTGCGAGATTGTAGGCTTCGACCAAGGCTGCCAGCCGCTCGCGCGACAACTTCGCCCGCGCATCTTGCGGCAGCGCATCCTTGAGCAGTCGGGCCGGCAGCGTGTCTTCGGCGGGCGTCCAGCCGGCCTCAATATTGAATCGTTTTTTGGCCGTCACGATTCGCGCAGCCGTCGTGCGAAGCTCCTCTGCCGTGACGTCCCAGCCCGTGACCAGCCGCAGCATCTCGGCCGCCTCGGCGTAGAAATCGCCAAATACGCCACGCAGAAACTTGCACAGGATCAAAGAATCCATAAGGGCGGCTTTGTTTTCCGTTTCGATCGCCAGCGGGATGCTTTCCAGGCCAGCGTTACGCCGATCGACGGCTTCGGAAAAATCGACCTCGTAGGCGCCCGAGCGGTTGTGATCGGCCCCGCGCGTGCCCACGGCGAAACCCAGAGCCATGGTTTGCAGGCCGCGCGGATCGTACCCCGGTATTTCGAGGCCCTTCACTTGGGGCGCGAATTCGATCGAATTGTGCCCGATTTCCAGCGCCATGCGCCGGCTTCCTTTGGCCAGCAATTGCCCGAGGCCTTCGCCGCGGACAACCAGTTCCAACGCGCGCAGCAAAGCGTCGCCGTCTCCAAAGCGGAGCCATGGCGCATCGATGTAGCCGCGCTCTGCGCACTCCATCGCAAACGCGATCGTGCCACCGGCGCTGATCGTGTCCAGGCCGAGCTCATCGCAGCGCTTGCACGCGGAAAGCACAACATCCGCGTCCCCAATGCCGCAAAGCGGGCCGAGTGCGAACAAGTTTTCGTATTCCAACCGCACCTTGCCCTCGCCGTTTCGCATGCCATACAGATGCTCGCATCCGATCGTGCAGGCGGCGCACGAGGCTTGAGATCGCTCGCGGGCGGTGCTCAACTGTTCGGGTGAGATGGCGGCAGCCCCGGCGAAGCTGCCCTGCTGAAAGTTGCGCGTGGGCAGCACATTCAGCCGGTTGAACGCCAACAGATTGGTCGCCGTGCCCAGCTCGCGGTACTTGGCGGTCGCCGGCCCAAAAGATTTGTCGGATAGCTGTTTCGCCAGCGCCACGAGCTCTTTCGAGTGCGCCCACTCGGTGCGTCGCGAGCCGCGCACGGCAATCGCCTTGATATTCTTCGAACCGAGCACGGCCCCGCTACCGCCGCGGCCGGCGTGCCGGCCGTCGTGCGAGGTGGTGGCGTAGCGCACCAGCCGCTCGCCCGCGGGGCCAATCGTGGCAACCTGAAAGTCGGCGCCGAGCTGCTGCCGCAGCCGTTCTTGCGCGACGCGATTCGGCAGGCCCCACAGATCACCCGCAGGCTCTAACAAAACTCTGTCGTTGTCGATCACTAGAACCGACGGCTCTCGGGCCTTACCGGCGAGAACAATCGCATCGTGGCCGGTTTTCTTGCCGGCGATTGCGAAGCCGCTGCCGGCAAGTGAATCGTTGATGCGCTCGGTGAGTGGGCTTTTGCTCACCACGGCGAACTTGGCCGAGGTCGTAAGCGGGCTGCCCACAAGCGGACTGAAGACAAACGCAAGAACGGCGCTCGGCGCAAGGGGCTCGGTCTTGGCAGCGCCTTCGCTGAGGAGAATGTCGACACCCAGGCCGCTGCCGCCGATACAGGTGCGCAGGCGGATTTCATCCAACGAAACCTGCGCCGTCGAACCGGTCGTCAGGTCGATTCGGAGGTAGCAACCGTGATATCCTGGAACGTGTGCCATGTCGCACTTAATCGCAGCCCGAAGCGCAAGCAAGGGAACAGTGCGCCGAGGACCCTTGCTTGCGCTGCGGGCGACGATCCATTGTTTCATCCGCCTGCATCCAACGAGAGCAGCAGCACCGTGTCGCCTTCGCGGAGCGGCGTTTCCGGGGCGCTCACAAATCGTTCAGTGCCCAAGTTGACAATAAACCCTGGGCGCAGCGAGCGGCCGTCGATGCAGCTTTCAGCTAGCGATGGGAAGCGGTTGCCTAGGTCGGCCAGGACATCGCCCAAATTCGAGCCAGTCGCCAACGTTTGTGCAATTCCGGCGCGTGCGCGTGGGATTCCAAATAGCTCAACCGCGACCTGCATCGGGCACCTTACTGAAGCGCGCTCGTGGAACCATTCAACTCAATATATGATGATAGCCGTACCGCTTAGGCGGGGCAATTTGGAACACCAGGTCAATCTGGCTTAACCGGAGGCCGCGAAATAAACACGCCGCAGACATTTTCTGACGTGGCCTGCACTGTCTGTGGTTGTGTGTGCGACGACTTGCGCCTGAGCGTTTCTGGACCACTCGTAACGCACGCGGAAGGCGCATGCAAACTGGCCCAACCGTGGTTCGATTCGCTTGCGCAGCCGACCGCGCGTCCAGCGGCCAGCGTAAAAGGCCGGCCGGCATCGCTCACACAGGCGGTTGAGCGCGCCGCCGACATCCTGCGCGACAGCCGCGCGCCGCTCATCTGGGGACTATCGCGCAGCAGCACCGCCGGGCAACGGGCGGCCGTGCTGCTCGCCGAGCAAATCGGCGCCACGATCGATACGACGGCCTCGGTCTGCCACGGCCCGTCGATTATGGCGATTCAACAAGTGGGCGAGTCGACGTGCTCACTGGGCGAAATCCGCAATCGGGCCGACCTCGTGTTGTTCTGGGGCGCCGATCCGGCCGAAAGCCATCCTCGGCACTTCGAGCGCTACAGCGTAGACCCTGCCGGATTGTTTGTGCCCCGCGGCCGAGCCGATCGCACCGTGATTGTAATCGACTCCGAAGCGACGGCCACAAGCCGCCTGGCCGACGTCTTCCTGAAGATTCGCCCGGATGCCGATTTCGAAATAATTTGGGCATTGAGGCAACTGCTGCGCGGAATCGAATTGCCGTCATGGTTCGATGTGGGCGTAACACAGTCACAATTGAAAAACCTTGTAAATCGACTCGTTGGCTGCCGCTACGGCGCGGTGTTTTTCGGCCTTGGTCTCGCGCAGCGCGGTATCGGGCACAAGAACGTGGAGGCGCTCCTTTCTCTAGTCGACGACCTCAACGACCGCACGCGCTTCATCGCTCGCCGGCTACGCATCCCCGGCGACGTTACCGGCGCGGATGCCGTGCTCTGCTGGCTCACAGGTTTCCCGTTTGCGGTGAACCTGGCGCGCGGATTTCCACGCTATAACCCGGGCGAATATTCCGCCAACGATTTGCTGGATCGCGGCGAAGTCGATGCCTGCCTGCTTGTCGGCAGCGAAGCGTGCGTTGATCTCTCCGCGCGCGCCCAGCGCGCGATCAAACAATTGCCCACAATCGCGCTGGATTATCCCAACGCGCGCCCGCCGTTTGACGCGACTGTCCAAATCACAACGGCCATCTACGGCGTGCACGCGCCCGGCACGGCCTACCGCATGGACGAGGTGCCCATCCCGCTTCGCCGGCTTGTTCACTCAGCTCTTCCGACGGATGATGTAGTGCTCGACGCAATCTCGGCTCGCTTGAACTAATTAGGTGTTGCATACATACTTCTAGTGGCCGTTGGTCGTGTTCGTTCATGGGACACATCATGCGACGATCTTGTCCTGCAGCTGGAAGCCAGAGAAGAATTCGGTTCAGCATACGCACGCTGTTGATCTTGATCGCCTTCGCAGCAGTTCTCGCTTTTTTCTTGTCGCGGCAGGTACATCGCGCGGGTGACCAGCGTCGTGTTGTTACACGCTTACTCAATTTGGGTGGTACCGTCCGCTATGACTATGAGAATACGGGTGACCGACCCAATGAGTTCGATTCGAAAGCGCACCCACCCGGGCCGGCATGGTTCCATGATCTAATCGGTGATGAGCATTTTCAGGACGTGGTACTTGTAAATTTGCGTGATAAACCCATCACGGACGATCAGTTGGTGGAGTTGACGAGGCTGCCAAAGCTGGAAAACCTTAATCTTACGAATACAAAAATCACTGGCGCCGGCCTCGTTCATATCGGCCGGCTGAGTAACCTTCAATACCTTTCCCTTGGGAACACTCAAGTAGATGATGATGGCCTTCGACACATCGCAAATTCAGAGAGGCTTTGGGCGTTAATTCTGGATGGGACCAACGTCACCGATGAAGGGCTCAAACACCTCAAAGGGCTGACCAATCTCGAGGAATGGTTAGGGTTGGTCGGCACGAATGTAACCGACGCGGGTTTAGTTCACCTGCAGCGGCTAACGAAACTTCGTAGTCTCAATTTACGCAAAACGAAGGTCACGGCTGATGGTGTTCGTGAATTGCAACGCGCTCTGCCAAATGCGCACAATTCGTATGGGCCGTGAGCCGTATTGGTGGGTATTTGCCAACAGTGCGCTGACTTGTGCTAGAGCGACGGTCGATGTTACCTTCCCAATCCAATCATCCCAACGCCGACGTCCGCATGCGCGGTTTCGCCCAGCGGACCGCCGTCGATGACGCGCTCGCCTGGGTGGACGCCGCATTGCCGGCGTTTGGTGATCTGGGCGTCGAAGAAGTTTCTCTGTTGAGCGCGGCTGGCCGCGTGTTGGCGCGTGACGTCGTCAGCGGTGTGAACGTGCCCGGCTTCGCGCGGGCGATGATGGATGGCTTCGCAGTCGTGGCGGAGGATACGCAAGGGGCGACATCGTACAATCCGTTGCCGCTGCATATTATCGGCACCTGCCTGCCCTCCAAGTCGTTTCCAGGGGCCGTTGTCCCGGGCACTGCAGTGCGAATCATGACGGGCGCCCCCCTGCCCCGCGGCGCCGATGCCGTCGTGCCGATTGAGGTGGCGCAGGTTGACGCCGAACGCGTGCTCATCTCGGATGGCGTATCGCCGGGCAAGCACGTGGGCCAGCTCGGCGAAGATGTACGGGAAGGCGACGTCGTCCAGCGCGCGGGCCGAGTGTTGCGGCCTCAGGATATTGGCCTGCTGTCGTCGCTCGGCTTCAGCCGGGTTCCGGTCATCCGCCGGCCGCGCGTGAGAATTCTCATCACGGGCAATGAATTGCTGCCGATGGGCACGCCGCCGGAAGGCTTTCAAGTGACGGATGCGAACGGCCCGATGCTTGCTGCACTGGTCGCGCGCGACGGTGGCGAGCCGATTACTGGTTCAATCATCCCCGACCACCAGGACGCGATTTTGGCCGCATTGCGGCAGCCCGCCGATATAATCCTGGTCTCCGGCGCAACGAGCGTCGGTCAGGAAGATTATGCGCCGACCTTGCTGGCCCAACACGGCGAGCTGGCGATTCACGGCATTGCGATGCGGCCCAGCAGCCCCACCGGCATAGGTCGTCTCGATGGGCGGCTCGTTTTTTTGCTGCCGGGCAATCCCGTCTCGTGCCTGTGCGCGTACGATTTTTTCGCCGGCCGGGCGATTCGCGGCCTCGCCGACCGCTCGCGCGACTGGCCCTACCGCCGAATCACCGCCCGGCTCTCGCGCAAGCTAGTTTCAGTCGTCGGCCGGGTGGATTACGCACGCGTGAAAATAAATAGCTCGTCCGTGGAACCCGTAAGCATCAGCGGCGCGTCGGTACTTAGCTCCGTGACGCGCGCCGACGGGTTTGTAATCGTCCCAATGGACAGCGAGGGTTTTCCAGAAGAAGCGGAAGTGGAAGTGTTTTTGTACTAGGAGTTGGTGAGTAAGTGAGTAGGTGAATAAGTGAGTAGGTCTTGGTTGGTATGCACGTACTCACTTACTCACTTGCTCACCTACTCACCATGTATTGCCATGTCCGCGCAAGAGCAATTCCTCAACGTCATCGATCGCGACGAAGCCGAAGCGCGGTTCCGCGCGGCGCTCGATTTAAAGCCGCTCGGCGAGGAGCTGGTTTCTTTAAGCGATGCGTTGGGCCGCGTGCTGGCGCGCGATGTCGTAGCCCGCGTCGACGTACCGTCGTTTGACCGCTCGAATTTCGATGGTTTTGCGGTGCGCGCCGCCGACACGTTTGGAGCCACTGAACTTTCGCCTCGCCGCGTGGCACTGCTGCCAGACGCGATCGATGCCGGTGTCGATGCCCAAACGGAGCTGCGCCCCGGCGATGCGGTCACAATCGCCACGGGGGGTATGGTGCCGCGCGGAGCCGATGCCATCGTGATGGTCGAGCACGCGGATGTGCACGATAGTACCCATCTCGCTCCGCGAGATGATGCGTCTCGCGAAGCGAGACTACTACAAATCTGCAAGGCCGTGACTCCCGGCTTCGGCATTTCGTTCGCCGGCACGGACATCGCTTGTGGTGAAACCGTGCTTAGGGTCGGTACGCTACTTACAAGCCGTGAGACAGGCGTCCTAGCGGCAATTGGCGAAAGTGCGGTCGCCGTCTGGCGGCAGCCGCGCGTAGCCATCATATCCACCGGCAACGAGCTCATCGCTCCCGGCGAAACGATGCGCGCGCCGCATGTATACGATTCCAACGCTCAAATTCTCACCGATTCGGCGCGCGAGCTGGGCGGCCTGCCCCGCTTTTGGGGCATCGTGCGCGATGATGTAAACGCGCTGCGCGAAATACTGCACGCCGCCCTGGCCGAATCCGATGTCATCCTGCTATCCGGCGGAACCAGCAAGGGACAAGGCGATTTATGCTACCGCGTCGTCGCCGAATTGACCGATCCCGGCATCGTCGCCCATGGTGTTGCGCTGAAACCAGGAAAGCCGATTTGCCTGGCCGCCAGCGGCGGAAAACCAGTGGTCGTACTCCCAGGCTTCCCAACCTCGGCAATCTTCACTTTTCATGAGTTTGTTGCGCCGGTGATTTGCCTGCTGGGCGGGCGGCCCGTCGAGTCGCTAGAACATGTTTCCGTGCGCCTTTCAGTGAAATTAAACTCCGAAATTGGGCGCACCGAATATGCGCTTGTAAATCTGGTCCAATCGGAAAGCGGTTTGGTGGCATATCCAATGGGAAAGGGCTCCGGTTCGGTGACTACCTTCAGCCGCGCCGACGGCTTCATCACGATTGGCCGACACACAGAAATCGTCGAAGCAGGCCAGCCGGTCGACGTGCGGACGATAGGCCGCGGATTGCGGATCGCCGATTTAGTGGTGATCGGCAGCCACTGCATTGGTTTGGACTACTTGCTTTCGGAGCTGCAGCAACGGGGCATCATGTCGAAGCTGATCAACGTTGGCAGCTCCGCCGGGCTCGAGGCCGTGCGCCGCGGCGAGTGCGATTTGGCCGGAATTCACCTGCTCGACCCGAAAACCGGTGAGTACAACCGGCCCTTTCTGACGGGCGGCATGACGCTCATCGAGGGCTACGGCCGGCGCCAGGGCATTGTCTACCGCCGCGGCGACGAGCGACTCGAAGGCCGATCCATCGAAGAAATCGCAGCAATAGTTCGCGGACCTTCCGACCCAGCATCCCGCATCCCGCATCCTGCATCCCCGCTCTTGATGATCAACCGCAATCAAGGCAGCGGCACGCGGATTCTGATTGATCAACTTTTAGCCGGCGCGCGCCCGCCCGGCTACGCCGTTCAACCCACGAATCACAATGCCGTGGCCGCGGCCGTCGCGCAAGGCCGAGCCGATTGGGGCATGGCGATCGAATCTGTGGCCCGCGCCAACGACCTTGGGTTTGTACCGTATCAGGACGAGCGTTACGATTTTGTGATTCCCGAGGCGCGCGCAGAGCGACCGGCGGTTAGGACGTTTTTAGCACTGCTTGCGGACGAGTCGACCATCGAGCGACTTGCCAAATTTGGGTTTAATGTGGCGCCTTCACGAAGCCGTCCCATGGCGTAGAAGAATCTCGCCGTTGCCGTCCGCTACTAAGTCGCCAACGTAAACGTCAACTTCACTCGGCAGCTTCGATTCATCCAGCCGCAACTCCTTCTCGCGCAACTCACGCAGAGACTTTACAACTTCTTCAGGCGCACCCCGGCGATCGAAGCGAAAGCTTGGCAAGATCGGCGAGGGCTTTGGGCCGAGCAGTGCGATTGTCCCGCCGCGCATGCCGGCCCCGGCGCGTATGCCGGCGTCGCCCAGCACGAGGATCGTGCCGCCCGCGATGTTGAAGCCGATCATGTCGCCCGCGGCGCCACCGATGGCGATGGTTCCCTTCTGCATCGAGAGTCCGATCTCGTTGCCGGCATTGCCGTCGACGAGGATCGTGCCGCCGGCCATGCCTTTGGCCGAGCCGCGATAGGCCGCGCCGACCAGGTGGCCTGCATTGCCCTGCACGTGGATCAGTCCGGCGCGCATTTCGCAGCCGACCCAGCCGCCGGCATCGCCCTCAACGCGAATCTCGCCGCCGCGCAGCTCGCTGCCGATGTGCCGCCCGGCCGGGCCGTGGACAAATATCTGGCCGCTGCGCATGTGGGCGCCGATCCAATGCACTCCGGACAAGTTTCCTTCGAAGTCCAGCCGCTTGTCGCTGGCGTCGCCCGCGACCGAAAACATTTCCGCCAGCGGCAGCTTGCGGTTGCCGTGAAATATCTCGAACCGCTCGATTTCAGCCAGCGATTTATCGCAGGCCCAATCGGGTGTCAGCCCTTCGATTTCGACGGGCACAGACGTTTCGGCGCGGTAGGTCAGCTTGATTGCCATAGCGCGATACTGGATGCTGAATGGTTGAGATCAACTAACAACTATCTACTATCCACGATCAACGATCCAGCATCCAGCCATGCAAAAAGGCGCCATCATTCTCTGCGGGGGCAAATCCAGCCGCATGGGCCGCGATAAGGCGACGCTGCCGTTTGGACCGGAGCGGATGCTGCAGCGGGTCGTGCGCTTGGTCGGCGAAGTGGTTGCGCTCGAAAATATCGTGGTCGTCGCGGCGCCAAAGCAATCGCTGCCCGAGCTGCCGGCCGGCGTCGTTACGGCGCGCGACGCTCAAGAATATCGCGGTCCGCTGGCCGGCTTGGCAACCGGCCTTCGTGCGCTCGCGGGCCAAATTGACGCTGCGTATGTCACGGCGTGCGATGTTCCGCTTTTGGCGCCGGCGTTTATCGAACAGATGTTTGAACTGCTTGGCGACTTTGACATCGTCGTGCCGATAGATGCGCAGCACCATCATCCGCTCGCGGCCGTTTATCGACCCAATGTCCTCGCGCAGGTCCAACGGCTGCTCGAGGCCGAGCGGATGCGGCCGCGATTCTTGTTTGACGAAGTGAATACGCGGGAAGTGCCCGTGGACGAGTTGCGCGCCGTCGATCCGCAGCTTTCGACGCTTGAGAACTTGAACTGTGAGCAGGACTACATCGCTGCGCTATCGACCGCCGGTTTCGCCGCTCGACGCGAGTCGTAAAAGCGGGCGTTGATTCTTTCGTGTCGTGCCGCGATGAGACTGTGGAAGGCGCCGCATCATTCGATTGAGCGTCGGGCGACGCCTCCCACAGATCGTTGGGGTTTCGGTTCAGAATATTTCAGCGCGAAACGCTCGCCTGAGCAGTCTTGCTGAGCTTGCCATCGGCTTCCGGAACCGCGACGCCGCCCACGGAACGGCACGCGAAATCCGTGGTCCAGCGGATGTCGCTTAGCTTTGCATCACGTTTCGTCAGGGCTTCTTGAAAGGCGTTGTAGTTTGGAAGCTGCTCGGCTGTGATGGGCGTGGCCGATTTGCCAGAGAGATCC
>DASXWB010000215.1:0-5043 GCA_036503915.1 Lacipirellulaceae bacterium
GGCGCATGACGACGATCATGGTTGACTCCTAAGGTTCAGGGTTCAGGGTTCAGGGTTCGGGATTCAGGATTCGAGTTCGTGTGATTTGCTTGCTGAACCCTGAACCCTAAACTCTGAACCCTCCCAACAAAAAAACCCCGAGAGCCAGTCGTCTGGGTCTCGGGGTGCCGGTTCGTTCGATATCAGGTGAGCGCTACGCACTACCTCCGGCTCCGCTACCCAGGCGGGTAAAGGTAAACCAGAAGTAGTACCAGAACGTGCGGCTCATGACGGCATTATGGTTGGGGCTATGCGACGACGCAAGCGGAAATTGGTTCCGAGACCGGATGACTTGTCCGCAATCGGCCAGTTGGTTGGCAAATGATCAGTTTACGCCTTTTAATGCTTCTGCAAGGCCGGGGACGCCGTCTTCACCCGTCGGGACTTCAATCGTCGCCCCCTTAAAATCATCCCCGACCGGCTCAAACCGGCCGCCCAGGTGCTGGGCCAGAAAAGCTTCGGCCACCGCATTGAACGACATGCGGTTTTCCGGCCGTGCAAACCCGTGGCCCTCGTCCGGGTAAAGCACGTACGTAACCGGGATGTTCTTCTGCTTCATGGCGTCGACAATCTGATCCGCCTCAAGCTGCGTCACGCGCGGATCGTTCGCGCCCTGACCGATGAGGAGCGGCTTTTGGATCCGCTCGACGCGCGTCAGCGGCGAGCGTTCCAATAGCGCCTTCTGACCTTCCTCCGTATCGACGTCGCCCACGCGCACTTTCATCACGGGCATGAACGGCATCCAGTACTCGGGCACGTTTTGCAACAAAGTCACAAGGCTCGAGGGGCCGACAATGTCGACGCCGCATGCAAACACGTCCGGCGTGAACGTCAGGCCGACGAGCGTGGCGTAGCCGCCGTAGCTGCCGCCCATGATGGCGACTTTATCCTTCTGGGCGATCTTTTGGATGACGGCCCAATTCACCGCGTCGATCAAGTCGTCGTGCATCTTGCGCGACCACTCGCCGTTGGCCGCATTGATGAAATCCTTGCCGAAGCCGGTCGACCCGCGGTAATTCACGCTGAGCACGGCATAGCCGCGGTTGGCCAGCCATTGGTGCGACGGGTTGAGCCCCCACGCGTCACGTGCCCAGGGTCCGCCATGCACGAAGAGCACCATGGGCACCGGCTCCTTCGGCCGGCCGTCGTTATCCGGATCACTCCCCGGCGGCAGCGACAAATAGCAAACCATATCCAGCCCGTCGCGCGTCTTGACGATGGGCGAATGCATCTTTACGAGCGGGTAGTCGTCCAAGTCGTCGCGGTTGGCAAACAGAAAATGCGCCTTGCGTTCGGGACCGCGAACATACCGATAGGTTTTCGCCGGCCCATCATCCAGGAAGAACGCGACGATCCACTGCGTGTCGTCGAGTGTGCGGCTGGCGACGATGATCTCGCCGTCTTCCACCGTCTTAAGATACTCGAAGTCTTCGGCGATCGCCGGGTCCAGAATCTTCCACTCGGTGCGCTGATAAGTGAACGACACAGCCTGAACATTCTTCTCGGTCGGATGCGCGAGCACGCCGCCTACGTCCGCCTTGGGGTCCTCGGCCATCAATTTCGGCTCTTTGGAATCCAAATCCATCGCGAACAGGCCGGCCGTGTTGCGATTGCGACTGTCCTGGAAGTACAGCGTCTTGCCACTCTTGTCGAAGCCGGCCGGGCCGCTGGTCATGGCGTCCTCGGGGCCGAACTCCAGAAAATCCTTCCAGGTGCGGTTCTCGCCTTCACCCTCGGGCAATTGCCACACCTGCCCGCCGAGCGGCGTGTAATTAATCGCGAGCCGGACCTGCAAGTTGTCGTCTGTCAGGTAACCGGCCACGCCGTGATTTTGCTGAACCAGTTCTTTCTCGCCGGATTCGACGTTGATGCGCCAGATATCGTGCAACTGCGGGTTGCGATCGTTCAGTCCAACGAGGATTTCCTTAGCATTCTTGTGGCTGATTTCCTGAATCTCGGCCCGCACGCCTTCAATTGGCGTGAGGTCCTTGGTCTTGCGCGTTTCGACGTTGGTCGCGTAAAGATGCCAATTCTCGTCGCCGTCTTTATCCTGCGTGTACAGGATGTGCTTGTTGTCGTAGGCCCAATCATGGTTGCGGATGCCGCGCTTCTTGTCGTCGGTCACGGCCACGGCCTTTTCAAGATCGTCGCCCGTTTTCACGACCCACACGTTGAGCACGCCATTCACCGGCGCGAGGAAGCTCAGCCATTTGCCGTCGGGGCTCAGCCGGCCTTGCGCTCGCTGCGGGTTGCCGAACAGCACGTCGCGCGGAATCAACGCAAAGTCGGCCAATTCCTTGGCATCGGAACCATCGCCCTGGGATTTGTTTGTGCTCACTTTCGTCGTCGCCTGTTTCCCCGCCGTCTGATCGCCTTCCAACGCTCGCGCGCAGCCGCCCAGCACAGCGAACATGCCCAGGCCTAAGGTTAGTCCGGTTACGCCAAACGCCGTGAGATTGGACATCGTAAGCTCCGTCTGATAAAAGCCGAGACCAGCCGGCTCAAAGCAGTTACACGCCGAGAATGCTCGTTTTTCCGAGAGCGTGAGAGTATACCAATGGGAGGCAGACCTGCCCAATGGTTCGACGGCGGCCAGACCCGCCCATCGAGGTTACGCGGCTTGGCAGCGACCGGTTCGCTCGAGAACCGCATTCGGCGAACAACGATCGTGCCCAGGGCCAATGTTGCGGCCGATCTGCCCTTCGATATAACGGAGCGTCGCAACTTGGCTCCTGCGGGCACGCACCAATGGCGGTCAGCCCGGCCCGAGGTGCCAACTTGGCATGGCAAACACCGTTCCGAAGATTCCATTTTGCTTGAACTTAGCGATAATAGCACCTAAACTGGGGGCTTACTCTTTTTATCGGCGGGATTCTAAGTAGAGGCAGGCGATGTCGCGGCGAACGCAGCGGGATTGGTACGCAATGAAGGTGGGGTCAAGAGTTTCGCGGCGGGCGGCGCGCAAGCACGCCCAGCGGCGTGTTCCGTTCCGAGACCCGTTCGGGTTCGAGCGACTGGAAGCGCGATTTGTCCTTTCCGCGGATCCCTTTGCGCTGTCCTCGGCCGCCGATCTTGTTACGGCCGTCGCGCACGATTGTTCTGAATTGGAAGATGTTCACGGGTCGCCAGTCGGTCATCGCCTCACGGACCCGCGCGATTTTAGCCTGCGGTGGTTCGCCGGCGATGCGATGGGGCAGGGCGCGGCGATCGAGTGGCCGTTTTTTGACAACGAAGAAACTTTTTCGTTGCACAGTAACCCCGGCGCCACCAAGAAGATCTTTCTCGATTTCGACGGCCACGTGACTACCGGCACGGTTTGGAACGACGACTCCATGCTGCCGAATATCTTTTCGCCCGCCTTTGACACCGACGGCGATGCGCGCTTCACGGACTTTGAGCATCAGGTATTCCAACTCATCTGGGCATTGGTCGCAGAAGACTTCTTGCCGTTCGACGTCGACGTCACCACGGAAGACCCCGGCGTGGAGGCGCTGAAAAAGACAGGCGGGAGCGATCAAGAATATGGCGTTCGCGTTGTGCTCTCGGGCCTGTCGACCGACTGGTATACCATGGACATGCCCGTGGGCGGCGTCTCGCAACTAGATTCATTCAGCTCTGATAAAGATATACCAGTATTCGTATTTCCCTTTGAACTGGGAAACGTAAAGAACACGGCCGAAGCCACGTCGCACGAAGTCGGCCATTCGTTTGGACTGAGCCACGATGGCGATGCGCCCCCGTTTGTCGATCCGCCGAATGAGTATTACCCGGGGCACGGCGTCGGGCCCACGAGCTGGGGGCCCATTATGGGCGCTGCCTACGATGTGAACCTCTCGCAATGGAGTAAGGGCGAATACCCCTGGGCCAATAATCTCATGCAGGATGACCTTGCGGTCATCACCGGCGCGACGCACGGCGTCACCTACCGTCCGGACGATCACGGCGGCGACATCGCCAGCGCCACCCCGATGAGCGCTACGGGCACTGAGATTTTCGCCGAAGGCATCATCGAGCAAACTACGGACCAGGACTGGTTCGCTTTCGACCTCGGCGTCGAAGAAGTCATCTTTGAGATCGACCCGCATCCCTGGCTGCCGAACCTCGATATTGAGGCCAAGATCTACAATGCCGACGGCGCGCTCGTCGAAACTAGCAATCCCATCGATACGCTGAATGCCTCGTTCACGCTCAATACGATGACCAGCGACCTGTATGTCCCCGGCAGGTACTATCTCTCGATTGACGGGACCGGCAAGCCGGCGACCACCGATCCGGGCTACACGGATTACGGCAGCCTTGGCTACTACACAATCAGCGCGGCGCGAAAATCGCTGCTGAACGTGATCGTCGGCGTGGAGTTCGACATTCCTCTCGCGGAAGGCGGGACGCGCCCTGACAACTGGGCGTTTTATGCCGGTGGCGGACCGATCGCCGTCTTGAGCGACCTCAAGAACGAAGCCGGCAACACCACCCCGATCAATCTCACCATCGAGTCCAGCGGCGGCGCGATCACCAGCCAGGCCAACGCGCTACTGCCCAACACAATTCCGCTCCACCCGCAATCGCTCGAGGCTTTGGACGGTTATATTTCCGTTCCTGACGACGAAACCTTGACGTTCACCTGGAGCGATCTGGAGCCGCTTACCGTCTATGAAGTGTATGTGTTCGGCGCGAGCGAACTCGGCGCCGCCCAGGCGATAGAAATCATAGGCGACGGGGCGCCGATCACCTTCACGCAATCGGTCACCGGCGCCGAACTCGAAATCAACGATCAAACCGGTGACAGCACGCGCCAACTCGTTGATTACACCCGTCTGGTCACCTCCGACGAGAATGGCCGCATTACGATCACCGTTAATTCCACGGATGAGACGCCCGCGTCCGCAATCGCCGGGCTCGCTATCCGGCCGGGTACTCTTGGCTCGATAGGCGGGCAGAAATGGAATGATAAAAACGGCAACGGCGTCAAGGACGGCCCCGACGATCCCGAGGATCCGCTGTTCG
>DASXWB010000216.1:0-7468 GCA_036503915.1 Lacipirellulaceae bacterium
CACTGGCTCTGCCAGTGCTGAACTCGCTATAACGTGTAAATTGCCTCGGAAGGGTACCGAGCATGTGCCTCGTCTCGTATCCATGGACTTCCCGTCGCAGCCCTTTCCGAACGAGCACTCGCCGCGGCGAGTGACACACGTAGAAGGGGCCACTCGGCGCCGAATGACAGGAGGAAAATATGTCTGCTGAAAAATGGAACGAAGCCGGTCGCGTCTGGGAAGAAGACCATGGACTACTCGACGAAGAACAAGTGACTAAATGCGAGCGTGCGGATGTCGCAGAGCCGCTACGCTCGCCCGTGCCGACGCGGATGATCAGTAATGGCGAATACATGCCGGCCCCGCAAACCGAGAAACAGAAGCGGGTCGAAGCGCGGATTGCGGAGCTGGCCGAAGCGGCGAGTAAAAAGCTGGGCATCAGCCGGCGGCAATTCCTGGCTAGTTCGGGGGGCATGGCGGCGGCGCTCGTCGCGATGAACGACGTTTATGGAAGCTACTTTAGCGTCACCCAGAACGAGCTGTTCGAGCCGGAGGCGCACGCTGAGGCCGCCCCGCCGAAGGACCTGTTTGTCTTCGACGATCAACTGCACATGGTCCGCGGCAGCCGGCCCTCGCCGGCCGAGCTGCGAGCCATTGCCCAAGGGCCGTCGTCGGCCCCAAAGGTCAAGGCCAATCCCTTCAATCCGCGCGAGCAAAAGGATGAGCGGGGCGAGGCATGGAGCGTCTGGAACCCGGCGCTCGTCGGGCTGCCGATTGATCCCGGATACGCTCACATTACGCAGTTCATCAAAGACGTGTATCTGGACAGCCAGGTGACGATCGGACTCTTGAGCAACGTGACCGCGTCGATGGTGCAGGTGGAGGGTGAGCCATCGCGACCGCCGAAGAACGCGGAGGAGGCGCAGCGCGGCGAGATTCTCACGGCCGCTCAGACCGCAGCCGCACGAAACTTCGTCAACCAGATTTCCGGTTCCACGCGGATGCTCTGCCACGGCCTATTGTACGTCGGCAAGGGCAACCTGCCGTTCATCCAAGAGCAAATCGACGAGAACCAGCCGGATTCGTGGAAGGGCTACAACATTTCCAACTCCGCCAAGGTGGATGTCGACCCGGCGAGCCTCATGCGGCAGTGGCGGCACGACGATCCCGAGGTGGCGTATCCGACGTTCGAGCTGATCCAGAAGAACTACGAGAAGCTCAAAGACAAGAAACCGGGATTCAACAACATCTGCGTTCACAAGGGCCTGGCGCCCGGCCCGCCCGATCCGAAGCGCGGCCATCCGGACGACTTGCCCAAAGCGGCCCGCGACTGGCCGAAGCTCAACTTCATCAGTTACCACTCGTGCATCCAGCCGAACTTCTTCCTGGCCGACACGCTGGCGGAGGTGAAAACGGAAAAGCTCCGCGGCGGCGTGCCGAACATAAGCTGGACGACCGAGTACGCCCAGCTCGTTGGCGGTCTGCCGAATTGTTATGCCGAGATCGGCACGACGTGGGCCTCGTCCGTCGTGTCGTTTCCCACGATCGCGGCGCACATCATGGGTCAGCTCATGAAGTTCATGGGCGAGGACCGGATCGTGTTCGGGTCGGATTCGGTTTGGTATGGATCGCCGCAGTGGCAGATCGAGGCCTTCTGGCGGTTCCAGATTCCCGCCGCGCTGCGCGAGAAGTACGGCTACCCGGAGCTCACCGAATCGGCCAAGCAAAAGATCTTGGGACTGAACTCGGCCAAGTTATACGGAATCCAGGCCTTGGACACGGGCACGTACAAGCCCGTACCAAAAGACTACGAGTCGCGGATGACGGGCGAGCTGAAGACGCTCTTGGAGTTTGGCGAGTTGCGATCCGACAACATGTCCAAGATGAAGGACACCTACATCGCTCTGGCCATCGAGCCGGACCATACCCGCTACGGGTGGATGCGCGTGCGGGCATGAAGCCGCGCAAGCAAGTTTTCGTTTCCTGCTTAGGTAAGCCCCGCCGAAGCGCGCCGCGCTGAGGGCGAGGTCGTCCCGAATACCTTGGCTTCTCAGCGCTAATCAGAAACTCTCAGGCAGGCAGGTTTTGGAACGCCCAGCCAAAAAGTGCCAAAACCACTCGTCGATGCTTCGCCGCCTGACACACCCGATATCACAACCCGCTAGACGGCAGAGTGGCCCGGCTGGCCGACTCTTCGAGCAATTGATCCGCCCGCGTCAGCAGCGCGAGGCCGGAGTCTAACGGCGGGTATTCCGGCGACTGCGGATCACAGGCTGTGAACTGAGCACTGCAGTGGCGGCAAGCAACGCGTTTGCCTAAATAGATCACGCGAACCTGGACTTGTCGGCCGCAGGTCGGGCACTCCTGAACAAAGTACGTGATACCCGCCATGGTTCACCTGCTGTGGAAGGAGAAGAGAGTGTGCCCGGATAGCACTGCGGCAGTTCCGATTCTGCCTCCGATCAGCATAACTCGTCCGGTTTCGCATTTCAATCCGAAACCAAGATCTGGCGGTGGCGCCATCTTCCTCCGCGATTGTATAGCCGGATCACGGGGTCAGCCCCGCGACAGGCCGTTCTCAAACGGTGGATTCCTGAGCTGTGTCAGATCTTGACTAGCGCGACAGCTTCTTAACACTTCTCGGCTGACTGAATGGCTGGAATGCCATCTGACAGCGATTCCGGGTATTGCTCCGAAACGTTCGACGCATTTGCTCGGGTCGAACCTGACGACGGGCTAGGGACTTGCCGCAACAATATTTCCGGCAGGAATTTATTCAGGTGCTGGACCCAGCCTTCGGCGAGTGTGCTTCCCTCGTAGGAATGCGAGGTATTGCCAAGAAATTTGGGTGGCGCCCAAAATGCTGAAGCGTTGGCAAACAATGCTCAGCCAAAAAGCCTGTCCAGTCGCCTCTAAAACACGGAGAAACACTATGGAACGTCGCGAGATGTTGTCGGCAAGCGCCGCTGGTCTGGTCGCTCTCGGTAGTGGCGCAGCTTTCGCACAAGTAGGCGGCGAGCCACGGCAGCAGCAATCGGCGAGCGCGCCACAGCTTTCGAAGGATGATGCCGTTCTGCTCCTAGTGGACCATCAGGTCGGGCTTTTGTCGCTGGTGCAGGATTATCCGCCGGAAGAATTTCGGAACAACGTGCTCGCCTTGGCTGGCTGCGGCAAAACTTTTAAGTTGCCGACGATTTTGACAACAAGTGCCGAGACCGGTCCAAATGGTGTCATCATGCCCGAGCTCAAGGAGATGCATACCAATGCGCCATATATTCCGCGGCCCGGTCAGATCAATGCTTGGGACAACGAAGATTTTGTCAACGCCGTAAAAAAAACGGGCCGCAAACAGCTCATCATCGCTGGCGTGGTGACCGACGTGTGCGTGGCATTCCCGACACTATCGGCCATCAAAGACGGCTACCAGGTGTTCGTGGTTGCCGATGCATCTGGCACGTTTAGCAAGCAAGTAGCCGACGCGGCACTCATGCGGATGGCACAAGCCGGGGCCGTTATCACGAACTGGTTTGCGGTGGCATGCGAGCTTCAACGCGATTGGCGCGAGAAGGGCGAAGGCCTCGCCGACCTGCTGGCTAGTCACCTGCCCGCTTACAAGAATCTGATAACGAGTCACAACGCGAAGGCGCCTCGGTAAAGGAGTGTTAATATGCCCACTCAGACCACGCGGCGAGATTTTCTCAACGCGGGGATCGCCGCCGTATCGTGCGCGCTAGCGCGCCGTGCGATCGCCCAGAACGAGAAAGCGTCGGCCGACGTCGTGCTTTTCAACGGTCGCATCACCACGCTCGATCGCTCAAGACCAGCCGCGACCGCGGTGGCGATCGGCAATGGCCGGTTTATCGCCGTAGGCAGCGACAAAGAGGTGTTCGCACATCGCGGCGACAAAACGCAAGTTGTTGATCTGCGAAAGCGAACCGTCATTCCGGGATTGAATGATTCTCACCTCCACCTGATTCGCGGCGGGCTAAACTACAACCTTGAGCTCCGCTGGGACGGTGTTCCGTCACTGGCTGACGCCTTATCGTTGCTGCGCGAGCAAGCGCGGCGGACGCCGCCGCCGCAATGGGTCCGCGTAGTCGGTGGCTGGACGGAGTTCCAGTTCAAGGAGCGCCGGATGCCAACGCTCCAGGAAATTAACACCGCAGCGCCCGATACGCCGGTTTTCGTGCTGCACCTTTACGATCGCGCATGGCTCAACCGGACGGCGTTGAACGCAGTCGGCTACACAAAGGACACGCCCGATCCGCCCGGCGGCCAGATCCAGCGCGACAAACAAGGGAATCCCACCGGCTTACTCATTGCGAGGCCAAATGCCAAGATTCTCTACGACACGCTTGCCAAAGGGCCGAAGTTGCCATTTGAGGATCAAATCAACTCGACGCGTTTGTTCATGCGCGAGATGAATCGCTTAGGTGTCACGAGCTGCATCGACGCCGGTGGTGGCTATCAGAATTACCCTGACGATTACAAGGTTATCAACGAACTCGCCAAAGACGGGCAGCTTACCGTTCGAATTGCATACAACCTTTTCACCCAACGGCCCAAGCAAGAGAAGGAGGACTTCGCCAAATGGATTAAGACGGCACGGCCAGGCGAAGGAAGTGATTTCTATCGCATGAACGGCGCGGGCGAGATGCTGGTGTACTCCGCGGCCGATTTTGAGGACTTCCTCGAGCCGCGGCCGGAGCTGGCGGCCACCACGGAAGCGGATTTGCGAGAAGTCGTCACATTGCTTGCCAAGAACCGCTGGCCTTTCCGTCTTCATGCCACGTATGACGAGACCATTGCCCGAGCGCTGAATGTTTTTGAAACCGTAAACCGAGAAGTGCCGTTCGATGGCCTGCGCTGGTTTTTCGACCATGCCGAGACAATCTCGGATAGGAACATTGAGCGCGTTAAAGCCTTATCGGGCGGCATCGCCGTGCAGCACCGTATGGCTTATCAAGGCGAATACTTCCTCGATCGCTACGGTGCGGACGCGACGCAACATTCGCCGCCGATCGCACGCATGTTGCAGATGGGCGTCCCAGTCGGTGCCGGCACCGATGGCACGCGAGTCGCCAGCTATAACCCGTGGATCGCGTTGTACTGGCTAATCAGCGGCAAGACAGTCGGTGGCACGCTTCTTTACCCTGAGTCGAACAAGCTCGACCGAACTGAAGCGCTTCGACGCTACACACTCGGAAGCGCCTGGTTTTCGGGAGAGGAGGCGAAGAAAGGATCGATCGAAGCTGGTCGCCTTGCTGATTTGGCAGTTTTGTCCGCGGATTACTTTTCCGTCCCCGAAGATGAAATCAAGCGCATCGTTTCGGTTCTCACCGTCGTTGATGGAAAGGTCGTGTACGCAGTGGATGATTTTGACAAGCTGTCGCCTCCGGCTTTACCGGCGAGCCCTAACTGGTCCCCGGCTGCGCATTACAGCCAACGCGCTCTGAGCCGCTCTTCATCGTGGAAACAGGAAGCCGTGCCCTCAGCGCGCGACCGATTCGCACGCTGGTCCGCGCGCGGCCCGGGCTGCGACTGCTTTGTATTTTGATTTTGGCACGCCGCGGCCTCGCATACGACCTGCAACAATGCAGCGCCTTTGGGAAGGCGTATATCCGCTGATTCGGGCGACTGGTCGTATCGACCGAAGCCAGGTTCGCGAAGTGCATAAGGACGAACCGACATTACGCACAGGATTTCAAGTTCAAGGACGGCCCATTGCGGCCCGCATTTGCCGTTGACCGTACTCATGTCAGTTAACTTGGTTTGCCGACGTATTTTTGCTGCTGGTAGCCTGCCGAGTGTCAGGCCAAGCGCAGCGACGACTTCTTGGCACGTCGTAGCTGTGCCAGTCGCCAACGAATCGATGAGTTAAGAGACGCTCGGCGAAGGCGTCAGTCACGGTCGCCGGAGCCGGCCCGATTGCCAGCCTCCGGACCATGTCTTAACGGTCATTTGCACGGGGACTGTGATGATAGGGCCGACACGGCGCGCGAAATACCCACCTTGGGCTCATAAGGACTTCCACTGGAGATAAACTTGCGCACACTGAATTCAAGCTCGGCTTACTGAAGGAAATCTTGGAGAGCGGCCCGCGCAAACGAGGGGCCGCGAATATCGCGGGTTGGCTGTGGCCGGTGAGGCCGGCGCCCGTCGCAGGCGGGTTGGCTTGCAGGCTGGCCTCACCGGCTGTCGTTCCTTATCGGCGGCTGGCCTAATACTGGATGGTCCCGTTGAACGTCACATCGAAATTCATTCCATCAGGAGTGACCTCAAACGCGGCCTGACCCGATGCATTCTGGAACCGGCCAGTTCCACCCGTGAACAGATACGTCCCCTCGGCCGATTCGCCTGTCGGTGAAGTGAAGTGTCCCTCCACGTCGGCGTTGAGCTGGTCGCCGTTGGCTGCGGTGAACTCGAGCGTACCGGTGAAGGTGCCATCGGACAGATTGACGATCAGTGTTTCGGTCCGCGTGAAGCGGCCCAGATGCGTGGCCTGGCCCGTGGCAGACGCGGTCAGCCGACGACTGGCCGGCGGCAGGTCTTCGGCGCCGGTAACCACCAAGTCTGCGCGGCCCCGGAAGGGGACCGGGGGAGCTGCCGACGCGGTGGGGCAGAGTCCCAGGATAGTCAGCGCGGTCGCAGAAAAGGCTAACTGACGAAATGACAATAAGCGGTTCATCGAGAATCTCCAGAGGTCTGTACAAGGAAAACAGCAGCCGCAGGCGCGCAGACTAGACGCCAGGCGAGGCGCCCGCGATCATCGCGGGGTCGGCCGTAACCGGTGAGGCGGGCACGAGTGCCTGTCGCCTGATTCGATTTACGACAAGATCCGTATGACGTCGCTCACCGGCAGCTTCCCCCCAAACACAATAATGCCATGATTGTAGCAGCTACCCATCCTGTCTGCCGGGCCTTAGTCCCGGGTAGCAAAACCAGCTGAAAGGTTGCAAGTCGGGGGGAACGACATCGGTTCATAAATCGTTGGTTTGCCGAGACGTTTCCAGGCCCAGAGTGGCCGTGCGCCTCAGTCCGAGAAAACGTACGACTTCTCGGCACTATATATATGTGTCAGAGATCGCTACATCGATGAGTTTTGGCACGCCCTGCGGAGGCGCTAGTCGCGGTGTCGGAGTTAGCCGGTCCGTTATGGCTTGCCGTTTCTAAATGGGTCCATTGTTGAACAGTATCACGCAATGATGAGTTGATGGGACTTTCTATGCGGCCCTGCGTCGCCTGAGATAGCGGCATGCCATAAAAATCAGCGCTATCAATGTTATTAGTCGGGTGCGCCGGCGAGGCGGGGATGAGACGGGTGCAACGGGAGAATCGGATGCCGGAGACAAGGAGAGGGGGAGACGAGCTAAGGAGTGCGAATCCCCGGCCCTTGGTCTCCCCATCGCCTATGGTTGCGGTTGGTCGATGCGCCTCGGCGCACCGAGCGGAACGCTCTGGAGAACGACCAATTCCAAGTCGCTGTCTC
>DASXWB010000217.1:0-1764 GCA_036503915.1 Lacipirellulaceae bacterium
CGACAATGGCGCCCTCGATTACCGCACCATCGCCGATGCCGATGGGCGGCCACCCTTCGCTGCGGTCGGCCGACAGTTGGGCGGGCGACTCGTAGTAGTCGGCCCCCATGATCACCGAGTTGCGGATCGTCACGTTGCTGCCGATGCGGCAGCGCAGGCCGACGACGCTGTTCTCAATCCGCGTGCCCTGGCCGATCACGCAGCCGTCGGCCACGAGGCTTTGCTGAATCGTGACGCCGTCGGCGCGCGTAGGCGGCAGAAAGCGGGCCCGCGTGTAGATCGGCGCCGTGGCTGAGGCCAGGTCGAACGGCGGATTCGCTTGCGCAAGCCGCAAGTTCGCGTCGTAAAACGCACGAATCGTACCAATGTCTTCCCAATAGCCGTCGAACACATGCACCTGCACATGCCGCGAACGCATGGATGCGGGAAATACTTCCTTGCCGAAGTCGCGGTAGTTCGTTTTTTCGAGGGCCGCCAGCAGCGTATCGCGATGGAACAGATAAATGCCCATGCTCGCAAGGCAATCGCGTCCGCGGCTTTCGATGCCGCGGGCTTCGAGCCATTGCGGGTCCATCGCCACGTCGTTGAGCTCGTCAGCAGTTTGCGGCTTTTCCAAAAAACCCACGACGCGGCCCGCGTTGTTCACGCGCATGATGCCCATGGCGCCCGCCTCGGAACGGCTCACCGGCTTGGCGGCGATCGTGACCTCCGCCTTGGCCGCCTCATGCGTGGCGATCATGTCGCGGAAGTCCATGCGGTACAGCTGATCCCCCGACAGAATGAGCACGTACTCGGTTTCCACCTGCGAGAAGTAGCGCAGGTTCTTGCGCACGGCATCGGCGGTGCCCTGGTACCAGTCGCGCTGCCCGTCGGCTTCCATCGTTTGCTGCGCGGCCAGAATTTCCACAAAGCCGCCGCTGAAGTTGTCAAACCGGTACGTGCCGCGAATGTGCCGGTGCAAGCTCACGGATTGAAACTGCGTGAGCACGTAGATCTGGTTAATGCAGCTGTTGAGGCAGTTGGAGATGGGGATATCGATGAGCCGATACTTGCCGGCCAGCGGCACCGCCGGCTTGGAGCGCAGCGCCGTGAGCGGCAACAGCCGCGTCCCGCGGCCACCACCCAGAACTACGGCGACGACGTTTTTCACAGGGGGACCCCGTGGTTGGGCGCTGCCGAGCGGAAATTGCAAATTGCAAATTGCAAATTGCAAATCTCTAATTGCCGATGCGGCAGCCACACCGGTTCTGCAATTGCCAATTTGCATTTTGCATTTTGCATTTTGCAATCCTATTTCACTACAAAATTGATTAACCGCCCGGGAACGGGGATAACCTTCACGATTTGCTTTCCGGCGAGAAGCTCCGCCGTGCGCACATCGGCGCGAGCGGTCGCTTCCAGCTGCTTGGCGTCCGCGTCGGGCGGCACCATGATTTTTGAGCGCACCTTGCCGTTGATTTGCACCGGGATTTCGATGAGGTCTTCTTTGGCAAGCTGCGGATTGAACTCCGGCCACGGCTCGTGGGCGAGCGACTGCGCGTGCCCAAGCGCCTGCCAAAGTTCCTCGGCGACGTGCGGCGCGAACGGCGAGAGGAGCAGCACGAACTGTTCCATCGCCGAGCGCGGCCGCTCGCTGGCCGTGGTGAAGTAGTTGGTGAACTCCATCATCCGCGAGACGGCCGTGTTGAAGGCGAGGTTCTCGATGTGGCTCGTAACGACGCCGATCGTCTTGTGCAATTCGCGGTTTTCCTCGGCAGTCGGCGG
>DASXWB010000218.1:0-2031 GCA_036503915.1 Lacipirellulaceae bacterium
GTGAGGATCGCCCACCATCGTGGCGAATCTCTCCGTGTTGGGGGCGCTGCCCGGCCTACTTTCACTCGCTCCGCCGCGGTATGCTGGCCTCGATGGCCAAGCAGGACAAGAAATCGAAGAAAGCGGCGGCGGCGGCTGACAAGAACGAGCGTGTCATCGCCGACAACCGGAAGGCCCGGCATAACTATCACGTTCTCGACACGCTCGAGTGCGGCATCGTGCTCGCCGGCAGTGAGGTGAAAAGCCTGCGCGCGGGCGGGCTATCGCTCGACGAGGCCTACGGCCGCGTGGAAGGCGAGGAAGTGTGGCTCGTTGGCGCGAACATCGCCGAGTACTCCTACTCGCACGACCTCAATCATGTGCCCAAGCGGCGGCGCAAGCTGCTGATGCACCGCCGCGAGATTCGCAAGTTCGCCGGCCAGGCCTTCGAAAAAGGCCTCACGCTCGTGCCGCTGAAGATGTACTTCAAGCAAGGCCGTGCCAAGGTGCTCATGGGCATCTGCCGCGGCAAGCAGAAGCACGACAAACGCACATCGATCAAAGAGCGGGAATCAAAGCGCGACATCGATCGGGCGATGCGGCGAAAGTAGCCCAATGTAGCAGGCACACTCCGTGTGCCGTCCGCCGGATTTCGACAAGCGCTGCTACGGCACACGGAGTGTGCCTGCTACAGCGCCGCAATGACGACCGCCGCGGCTTGGCCACTGGCGTTGTGATTCAATGCAATAAACGCCGGTCGGTCTGTGGGCTGGAGGTCGGTCACGACGTTCACCGGGCATTCCGGATCCGGCGCCTGGTAGTTCAACGTCGGCGGCACCACGCCGTGCGGCAGGCCCAGCAGGCTGATCGCCAGCTCCACCATGCCGCTGCCGTGGCCGAGGTTGCCGAAATAACTTTTCGGCGCCGTGACCGCCACGTCGCCGAGTGTCTCGCGAATGGCACGCGCTTCGGCCACATCGTCCTCGCGAGTGCTATTTCCGTGAGCATTGATGTGCCCGATGTGGGACGGCTCGAACCCGGCGGCATTGATCGCAGCGCGGATCGCCCGCCGAATTGCGTCGCCTGTCGGCAGGAAGGATTCCGCCGCCGATTCGCAGCGCGACGCGGTGCCGGCCACCCGCGCCAGCGGCCGGGCGCCGCGTCGCTCGGCATGCTCGCGGCTCTCGAGCACGATCTCGGCGGCCCCTTCCCCGTAAACCATGCCGCTGTGGCCCGCATCGAACGGCCGGCAGACCGTGGCCGGATCGTCGGCGCCGTTGCGGGCCAGCCGGGCACCGCGGTGCCACATAAAGTCCGTAACGTTGAGCCGCGAGCCGGTGCCGCCGACGATCATGACATCGGCCAGGTCGCGGCGTATCACATCGGCCGCTTCCGCCAGCGCCAGCAGCGATGAAACATCGCCCTCGGCGATTGTGTTGTTCGGCCCGCGGGCATCGTAGCGGATGCCGATGTGGCAGGCCGGCATATTCGGCAGATACTTGAGCAACCACAGCGGGTACATCTCGCCCATCGCTTCGCGCGACCAGCGATGGATGTCGAAATCGTCCTGCTTGACCCACTCATTAAACGGCACGCGCAGCTCTTCGAGCTCACAATACAAAAGCCCGGTGGCGTTGATGACTCCGAACCGATCCGGATCGAGCGCGGCCTCGCTCAAGCCGGCATCCTGCCAAGCGAGCTCCGCCGCAGCGCAGGCCAGCTGAATCTCGCGCGACATCACTTTGATGCTCTTGCGCGGCTGGATAAGCTCCTTGGGATCGAAGCCAGCCACTTCGCCACCGAACGGCGCAAGCCAGCCGGCCGAGGCCAGATGCGGCAACGGACGTACGCCGCTGCGACGCGCTACAACCGCGTCCCAAACCGCGTCGCGCCCGACGCCAATTGGCGAGACGATGCCCAGCCCGGTGATGACGACCTCGCGGTCCACGGCGCACACGCAGTTAGAGTCGTTGTGGAAGCAATTGCATGAGGATGCAGGACGTGGGGGGCGGGGATGAATTCCCCATATCCCGCGTCCTCAGCCCAGCATCC
>DASXWB010000219.1:0-1546 GCA_036503915.1 Lacipirellulaceae bacterium
ACCTCCTTGGTCGCGAAATAGCCTACCAAACCCCAGCCAGCTAGCAGAACATCGATTTCAAATGCGCTCTAGAATCCGCCAGCGCACCACGATAGGTGGCTTGCTTCCGGCGTTCATCTGGTCTTCCACGCCGGCCGGAGCTCATGCACCTCCAGCGAATTGACCTCTGCGGCACCACCGCGCGTTTCGAAGAAAATCCTGCGATTCTCCGGTTTCATGTTGAAGGGCAGGGGCACGTAGCAGAGACCATCGCGGGCAAAGACTTCGACGCCCGTTCGGTCGCAGAAGATGGTGAGCTGCTGTTTGCCGTTCCGCAGCGGCGCCGGTGCCCGATGCCCGGCCACAGAGAGTTCCTGCTTTTTCGTGTCGTAGATGACCATCACATCACGGATGTTGAACACGACTTCGGCAGCGTCGACGGGCTCAAACTCAACGCGCACCTCGAGGAGCTCGGCGCGGATGTCGTCGAGCGGGTTCTCGTCGCCGGGCCTGAGCGACATGGGGTCGAAACGATAGGTCTTGGCGCGCAGGACTTCAAGTTCTTTCGCCGGCGCATAGGTCAAGCGCGGGCCGTCATCGGTCTGTGTGAGGCCCAGCTCGAGCGGGATGGTCATCGATTGGTTGAAGGGCATTCCCTTCGTCTCGGTCTGGAACCAGCCGATGAGTAGTCGACGTCCGTCGGGTACGTCGCTGAACGACTGGGCAGCGTAAAATCCTTTGCCGCGATGACCGGGCAGCTTCGGCGACTCGGAAATGAACTTCGCGCCGTCGAAAAGGCCAACGCGATATTCGCTGCTGGCGCCGAGGAGCACCCACTTCTTTCGCGACGGGTCGCCGTCCACCGGCAGCTCGAAGAGATCCGGGCACTCGAAAAAGCCATCGGTTTTGCTGGCGAGCTTCCACTCCTTGAGATTCGTCGAGGTGAAGAAGTGGATCGTGTGTACTCCTTCCAGCTCGACGTAGAGCACCATGACCCACCCCTCGCTCGGCCCATGCCAGATGACTTTGGGGTCCCGATTGCCGGCGGTGATTTGTTTCAACACGGGGTTGCCGCTGTATTTCGTGAAGCTGCGTCCATCGGTGCTGTAGGCGATACACTGCACCGTGGGATTTCCCGCGGCCGTGTAGAACAGCACCATGGGCGGCTTGCCGGGCGAGCCGAAGCCGCTCGAGTTTTTCCAATCCACGACCGCGCTGCCGCTGAACATTGGGCCCATGTCGTCGGGCAAAAGCTTGTCGCCCAATTCCTCCCAATGGACGAGGTCACGGCTGACTGCATGGCCCCAATGCATATTGCCCCACGCCCAGCCGTAGGGATTGTGCTGGAAAACCAGGTGATACTCGCCGTTGTAAAACACGAGGCCGTTCGGGTCGTTATTCCATCCGCGCCGGGGCGAAAAATGGAACTGCCCGCGCAGCGGCTCGCGGTAAAGATCCTCGGCGTCCTTCAACGTGTCGCTTTGCTCGATGGCGCCGAGCGCATTGGAGTCCTCGTGCAACTTGTCCACACGCAGCGTGAGCCGTTTTCCGCGCCACGCGCTCACGT
>DASXWB010000220.1:0-15318 GCA_036503915.1 Lacipirellulaceae bacterium
GTCTTGAGAAGGTACGCGGCCATATTGACTTTTGATGGAACCAAAAACGAGCTTCGCCGATGTCCAGACTTTCGCAGCTGATTCGCAAAAACGGTCGCCGCCGGAATCTTGGCACGCATTCGCCGACGTGGTTCGAGGCCCGCCGCCCTTTGGCGCCGACCGTGGGGACGGCCGCCGAGCTGTATCGCCAGCCGGCGCAACTCCAGGCCGTCGACTCGAGATTCGCCCCATTGCTCAAAGAGCTGGCGACGCTGGAGACGATCGAGCGCGACAAATTTGTGCTGCCGGCGCCGTGCGACCGCGAAGGCTATTTCGGCAACAACCACTTCGCATATTGGCTGAGCGGGCTGGCCGACCTGCGCATGGTCCAGCGGCTGGTGCCGCACGCGTCGTTCGCGCACGTATTGGATTTCGGCGGCGCGACCGGCCGCTTTGCGCGACAAGTCGCTCTGGCCAACCCGACCGCGAAGGTGACGATCGCCGATCTCAACGTGAACCACGTGGAATGGGTCGAGCAGCATTTCGATCGATCGGTGCGCGCGGTGAAAGTGAGCCCCTATCCGCATTTTCCGCTGGCCGATGGCAGCGTAACGTTGTGCGTGGGGTTTTCAGTGTTCACGCACATCGACAGCTATGAATCCGGCTGGTTGGCGGAAATCCGGCGCGTGCTGGCCGACGGCGGCTACGCGCTCCTCACGATTCATTCGGAGCAAACCTGGCCGCTGGCGCCGTCAAAGCCCGATTTCTTTCGCACGCTGCAAAAAATTCCGGCCTTCACCGAGGCATTCCGCCTGGGAGAGCCGATGCCGCCGGGGCGAGCCGTTTATGAATGGAATCCCAACTCAATCGAGCACAACTGCCACGTGTTCATGGACAGCGACTACGTGCGCCAGCGTTGGAGCCGGTGGTTCGAGGTCGTAGAGATTGCGCACAGGGCACACCACGACTTCCAAGCGGCCGTGGTTTTGCGGAAGACGACGGGTTGACTCTCAACCTAGCAATTCAAGCAGCCGCCGAGCTACGCTCGGCGGTTAGCGGGCTAAATCGATGAACATCGTCGCCGGCGGTGGCAACTTATGAACATAATCGCTGGAAGCAGCAGAAGCATCGTGCCTGGTTCCGGAACGGCGATTGCGCCAAGACTGCTCGCGCTAAGCATGCTCATTTCCGCGAGCGAGCCGTCGATCGAGTCGAATGTCACCAGCCGGCGCGCCAGCTGCGCGTTTTTCCAGCGCTTGCCGTCGGTGTAGTACACGTAGAACGACTGACCGGAAATCTGTGGATCCTCCCCGAGGCCGATGATCGTCGGATACATCTGTTCGCCGGCATCGAGGACTAAGGGCTGCCGCGGCGACCAATTCACGCCGTCGGGCGACGTTGCGAGATACAGGTCCGCCCCGGTGCCTCCAGACTGCCATTGCGAGCTTACCAGCACCAGCTGATCGAGATAGTCGTTGTACGACACCGACGACCACCAGTTCGCCGGATTGCCGGCCTCCAGCGGCGACGACATTCCGCCGCGCCCCGGCTGGCTCCAGTCACCGTTGTAATACTTGGAAAATGGCGTCCTTATTCCATTGAGCGAATTGCTCACCAGGTCGGCCAGCGGCGCGCGGGCGACGGCCAGTTCACTCGATTTTCCATTGGCCATGTAGTCGCGATAGTAAACGTTAAAATAACCGTCGACGACGGCGAACGAGCCGCCGCCGACATCCACCGACCAGGGCGCTTGCAGGTGCGGCATGTTCGGTTCGATAATCGGACCCATATCCCAGAACGCCTGCCCGTTCGGGTCGGTCGATGCCGCCAGCCCCAGCACGCTGGAGTACTTTCCCTTCTTGTGAATCTCGGCGTGATAAACCATGAAGCGTGCGCCGGTCGCCTCGTCTTCGTACACGGGTCCTCCGGCAACGTACTTGTACGTTTTCTTGGGCACGTTATAGATCTTGACCTTCTTCTTCTTGCTTTGGGCCGGGTTGTCGAGCGTTCCGGTCACCAGCTGCGACTTGGAGCTATTCGCCGCATAAAAGTCGTACGTTCCGTCTCCGTTGGAGATGACGCCGAAATTCCCGTCCGGCCACGAGCCGAGCTTTTTCGGTTGCGACGCGTTGTAGATCATCTCCCTCGGGCCGATCGAGATTGGTGCCGCCGAAACGGATCCGATCAACGCGAGACAGAGCGCCGATGCGGCAATTGTTTTGGCGAACCCGCGGGGAACCACTTGCAATCGAATGGAACTATCTCGCGGCGACAAAGCAACGAACGTCATGGTTGTGGTCTCATTAGGCGTGGATGGGGCAAGAAAGCGGCAAACTTCGCGAGCCGCGCGGCTGCGCCCGTCTCGGCTTGGCGGGGGCTTAGTTCAGAGTAATTGCGAGCGCCGGCAGCGAGAAAAATGATGCCGAAAAGCTACATTGCGGGGCTGCGCAGGGCGCGTAGCGCGGGCTGTTCCGAAAGTACGGCCCAAGAATGCGGCCGAACGAGAAGCGTGAAACCAAGCCTTTTGGCTCAGGCGGCCGCTTTAAGAATGGTCTTCGTAGCCGAAGCCGCGTCGAGAATCCGATCGGCAAAATCCTCTGCCGGTTTCAAGCTATGGCGCTGGCGTATCGCGATGGCCGCCAACTGGCCCATTCGTTGCCAGTCGTGCCGCCGCTGCCAGGCGCGCTCCAGCACTTCGTCGACAAGTTCGGCCGTTGCGGCAGGCGCAAGGAAGCCGCTCTGGTTGTCATCGATCAATTCGGCGGCCCGGCCCACCTTGGTCGTGATGGCAACGCGGCCGCAGATCATCGCCTCGATCAGCGACAGCGCGTTTCCTTCCATGCGCGACGGCAAGATGAGGCCGTGGTGCTCCGACCAAAGCTTCGCGATGTCGTCGGCGAACCCTGCATAGGAAAGCTGCTCGTGCAAATTATTCAACTCGATCAATTGCCGCAGCTGCGGCAGAAATCCATCGTCCGCGCCGTACAGCGAGACCTTCAGTCGCCGGGCGCGCCACTTTTGTTGGCGCAGAACCCGTACGAGCAAGTCCTGGCTCTTGGAGAGAAAGTGAATGCGCGCGACGCAGGCCAGCTTCCAGGTCGGCTCACTCGAAGGCCAGTCCGGCGCAGCATCCAGCGCGACGTTGAACGGGTTGTCGACGATTTCAAAACGCGACAGATCGACGGCCAGGTTCGATTCCAAGACCTCGCGGTTTTCGTCCGAGACGAAGAAGCATCGGCGGGCATGAATGTAGGCGGAACGGAAATCGGACAGGCTGCGGTGCGGGATCCAAATATGCGGGCCCGCCGCCTGCACCACGATGGCATACGGCACGCCCAGCAAATGACACATGTTGGCGATTTGCGGATCGTCGCCGTGGTACGAGAAGGAAATGACGACAAAATCGGGTTTCGTTTTCTGAATCCAGCGCATGAAGCGGAGCTGAACCAGTTGGAAGCGTTCCAGCACGCGCCGCAGGCTACGGCCCAGCCGCGCTCGCGAGCGAAAGTGCGGCACGGCACCCGCCTCGATCAACCGCTCGAGAGGCGGGGCGATTTCCGGCCAACGGCGGCAGTTGATGGCAACGTTGTGGCCGCGCTCGAGCAGCACCATGGCCGCGCGGCTCCACAATTCCTCGCTGCCCCCCCAAGGGAGCCCGGCCATCGTTGAGACGAAACCGATTCGCATGGCAAGAGTGAGTTTTTTGTTACAGCAGGAAAGTACGAGGGCTTATTTCGCAGCAGCCCCGCCACGGCGGGTAAACCGCGACTGCATATCACGCGGCTTTACTTGCTGCGTCCATTGCATCGCTAGGAGCGAACTCCTTAATGCGTACCAATCCGACTGGGCATCGAATCGGCCGATCCGGCAGCTCCAGCCGGCTGACGTTGGGCCCGTCGGTCCAATTCGCCGGCCGCGAGGGATCGGTCGGATGCCACATGTGATACGCGCACGTGTAGCCCAGCGCCGAGCCAATCTGTACACCGGCCTTGCGCAAGCGGAATGCCAAATCGTCGTCTTCGCAGCCCCAGCCGACGAAGTTTTCATCGAAGCCATTCACGGCCTCGAGCTCCATTCGCGAAATGGCGATATTGCAGCCGGTCAGCTTGGGTCGCGCAGGATGGCCCATCCATCGGTAGCATTGGTCCTTGAATCGTCGGCGGCGAACTCGTTGCCGTTCTTCGCGCACTATCCAATGGCGATATTCCTGCGAGGCAATCGCGGCCAGATCCAAGCGATCTGTCGCTTCGCGATCGAGCCGAAAGCAATCCCCGGCCCGCACCAGCCCCGGCCTGCGGGCGCGAAGGTGTTTGTAAAGATGGTCTGGCGGGAAGATGCAGTCGCTGTCCGAAAACAGCAAATACGGCGCGCTGCTCGCTCGCACGCCGTCGTTGCGGCACAGCGCCACTCGAAAACCGCAATGCGGATGCGTCGCCAGCTTGACGGGAAAATTGGCGGTTCGCGAAAACTTTTGCACAATGCTGTGCGTGCGGTCGGTGGAGCCGTCATCGGCAACGACAACTTCGAACCGGCCCTCCATCGAGCGCTGCAGCGCGAGCGATGCAAGAGAGCGTTCCAAGTGCTCGGGACGCTCGTAGGTCGTGAGGATCACTGCTAGTTCAAGATTGATTAGCATGTCAGCGTGTATCACCAGCAGGAATTGCGCAACCCAATCGAGTCAGATTCTTCGCGCTGCGACCAAGATCGCTTTAATCTGCGGGAAACTAATTCTCGAGCAACGAGTGCTCGCGCAGGCGATCCAAATAGTTGGCCGTTTTTCGCGGACAGTGTCACGCTGGCATTCTTGCCGCGAAGTATTGCCACCATGTTCCGCCAGCAAGCCGGCGGAATGTACAGGAATATCAGCGTTTCGGGCAAGCGATATTTCGCCGGTCTTTACAGGCGCGACGGGGCGAAACAGTTAGTTGCCCGGGTCGCGCTTGTGACGTTCGGCGAGCGACGCTACACTCCTGGCCGCGCTCTCGCGAAGTGCTGTCTTGAGGGTGCGCGAGCGATGCTTTCATGCCGGGCCGGGCGCACTTGCCCGGCCCGAATCATAAAGGCTGCACTGCGTATGAAGTGGTTTGCGCGAGCGTTACGAGAAGCCTGGCGGCACTGGCCGATTCTAGGGCTAGCCCTATGCTGCTCGCTGGGGGTTGCCACGCTATGGGGCGCCAATATCGCCGCCATTTACCCGATCATCGAGACGACGCTGCACGGCCAGTCGCTTCAGGAATGGAACCAGGAGCGACTCAAAAAGGCGGAAAAGGATTTAGCCGCCCGCGAAAACGAGATTCGCGAGCTGGAGCGCCGGATGGCGCTCGCGGATAATGCCGCCGATCGGCGCGAGCTTGAATTTCAGCAGCAACTGCTGGAAACGAGAATTCACGTTGCCAAGGCCTCGGTCTATTCCGCACGCAGGCTGCAGCCCGTGTTCGACCGGCTGCTGCCGAAAACGCCGTTCGCCACCGTGACGTTAATTGCCTTGCTTGTGGCAGCGGCCACAGCAGTCAAGCAGTTCCTCATGGTCACGAACACGATGCTGGTCTCCTACGTGTCGCAAAGCATCGCTCGCGACATTCGCGGCCGCGTGTTCGACAAGGCCATCTCGCTGGACCGGCCGACATTCGACAAATTCCGAATCAGCGGCTTCGCCGCGCATATCACCCACACGACCGATATGCTCGCCGGCGGCATGACCAGCTTCTACGGCGGAGCGATCACCGAGCCGCTGCGCATTCTGGCCTGCCTCATCGGCGCTTGGATAATCTCTTGGCGCTTGACTCTGGCATCGCTGATTTTTGCGCCGCTCGCCGCATTCTTAATCCTTTACCTGAACCGCAAAATCCGCGCTCTGTCGCTGCGAGTCCTGGAGCGCTCGATGGGCTTTCACCACGTGATGCTCGAGGTCTTCAACTCGCTGATCACTGTGCAGGCCAACACGATGGAAGAGTTCGAGCGCAGGCGGTTCCGCGAATCCACCGCCCAGATCAAGCGCACCGCCTTGAAGGCCGTGCTGTACCATTCCCTCACCAGCCCAGTGACGGAACTCTTGGGCATGGGCATGATGTGCACGGGCGTCATCGTCTCCGGCTACCTGGTGATCAATCAAGAAACGCACATCTTCGGCGTTCGCATGTCGGACGAGCCGCTGACGATCACGCTGTTCACCGTGTTCTTCGCCATGCTCATCGGTGCCGCCGACCCGTTGCGGAAACTATCCGGCGTGATCACCGGAATAAACAACGGAATGGCCGCGGCAAACTTGCTTTATCCGATCCTGGAGACCAAATCGCGGCTGGTCGAGCTGGCCACGCCACGGCCGTTTCCGTCGCCGCACCAGCACATTGAGTTTCGAGATATTTCGTTCAGCTATGACGGCGTGCGGCCGGTGTTGCAAAACGTGAACCTGTACATTCGGCGCGGCGAACATCTGGCCGTCGTCGGGCCCAACGGCGGCGGAAAAAGCACGCTCATCAACTTGTTGTGCCGGTTTTACGACCCGCAGCAAGGCGACGTCGCGATCGACGGCATCTCGCTGCGCGAGCTTTCCATCAAAGAGCTGCGCAGCCGGCTCGCCCTCGTGATGCAGCAAACCGAGCTGTTCAACGAAACGATTCTGCACAACATCCGCTACGGTCGCTGGGACGCGACGGAAGAGGAAGTGATCGCGGCCGCGAAATTGGCACGCGCGCACGACTTTATTTCCCAGTTCCCGGACGGCTATCAAACGATCGTCGGGCCCAATGGGCAGCGCGTGAGCGGCGGCCAGCGCCAGCGGATCGCCCTGGCGCGGGCGTTCTTGAGAAACGCAGAAATACTCGTTCTTGACGAAGCGACGAGCCAGATCGACGTCGAGAGTGAGCGCCTGATTCACGAGGCGCTTGCCGAGTTCGGGCAGGATCGAACGCTGATCATGATCACGCACCGCGAAAGCACGCTTTCGCTGGCGAGTCGAATTGTGCGCTTGGAAAACGGGAAGCTGCAGCCGTTGGAGCCGGGAGTGCCGCAAGCCGCGTGAGCGGACATAGGTAAGCGCGGCGCATCAGCAAACGGCGACAATCCTATTGGGCGGTAATGGTGCCGTCTAGAAAACAGATTTGTTGCGTTTGGCGCGCAATGGCAGAGCGCTGACTAGGCTGCTCGCGACTTGACTGTGGCACAAGCTGGTGAATCGATCAGCGAGTCCGCGAATTCAGCGAAGGCGGAGTCGCGTAGTTCCGCTACAAGTTTGTCGAAGTTCTCAATGATTTCCGCGTAGGGCTTATTGACGACCTTGCGCATCCGGCCATCGTAGACGAAGTGATTGGGGACGCCCAAGAATCGCGCCAACGGCCCCAGGACCACCGAATCGCCGGGAAGCACACCCGATGGACTCGTGCGCCTAAGGTCTTCGACTAAGTCTTCATACACGCACGGCAGCACCGGCAGGTCTTGGCTAAGCCGCTCAAATTCTTCGCGCTGGTGCTTCATCCACCGCATCTGGCTATGCAGCTCCGGCCAGGGAATGTGGTATTTTCGCTGGAACGATGTAGCGTCGTTGTAGTTGTGCCACACTTTTCGCATGCTGGCGAGGAGATGCGAGATCGACGCCTGAGCGATATTCTTGCGCACAATGTGCAAGACGCGAAACTCGCGACTCTGAAAGTAGTCCAAAAGCAGCGGGCGTGACGTCAGGTCGATTGAAAGCGACGTCATGCCCTTGAGCTGGTTGTACTTGATGTCCAAACCGAGCGCTTTCAAGCAAGGTTTCGGCCCACCGTACCACTCATGCTCGATATGGACGTCGCGCGCAATGCGGCGCATGTACTTGTCGAATATTTTCATGGCCGCGTAAGGCGTCAGCGGCGGGAATTCTCGCTTTTTCAACCGGTGTACGTAATTGCACCAATAGATTGATTTGCGAGTGGGAGAAAACGTCTCCACCATTAAGGCGATGTACGGGCTGGAGTTGATAATCTCTCGCAGAAGATGTGTGCCCGAGCGCTGGCAGCCGACGAAGGCGAAATGACACTCTGGCCTTGGTCGCGTCTCTTGGCTGCGAGCAAACAGAGGAGACACCGCTAGCTGCGCGGTTCGCCACCATCGCACCCAGGGTTTGGCCCAAACCGAAACTGCCATGACTCCCCCAAATAGTTCAAGGGACGGAGGAAAATGCCAGAGGAAATATCAGGCCGGATTTCGCGCGAAGTGTAACAAACTTTTTAGTTTTCTGAAGGTCGGTTCGGGGCAAGGAGTTGTGCAGCGTAGTCCTTGTGCCTCTCTCATCGGACGGTTTCGACGGGCATGATAAAGCCGCCCGAAGCCGGCTGTTAAGCTCTTTGAGGCTCGTCCTAGCACTGCTGCCGGACCGCTCTTGACCGGTGCATGCAGTGTTTCTATACGTACCGCCCCATGGCGACCTCCCCTCCCGCCCCGAACCCGTCTTGGCGCGACGCGCTTTCCAAATGGCTCCGCATCGGGCCGTTGCGCGGCAAGTGGAGCGCTTTCTCAAAGCCACGGCACGACCGCCATCAGGATACGTACGATGCCAATTACTACGAATTCATCGAGTTCACGGCCGTCTATTCGCAAAACGCCATGGCGGATTCCATCGTGCGCGACTTGGCTCCGCGAACCGTTGTCGACCTTGGCTGCGGAACCGGCGCGCTTCTCGAGGCGCTTCGCGGAAGAAAAGTGAAAGTGGCCGGCCTGGAATACTCCGATGCCGCGCTGGCCTATTGCAAAAAACGCCGTCTTCCAGTTCGCAAGTTCGATGTCGCCCGGCACCACTTGCCACGAAAGCTGCGGCGCCGCGACGTGGCTCTCTCATTCGAGGTAGCCGAGCATCTGCCGCCTGAGCTGGCCGATCGGTTTGTCAACACGCTTGCCGCCGCGAGTGACACCGTCGTGTTCAGCGCGGCGACTCCCGGCCAAGGCGGTACCGATCATGTCAACGAACAGCCGCACGAATATTGGATCGATAAAATGAGCGCGCTTGGCTTTCGCATGGACGAGGATTTATCGCGGCGGTGGCGGGACGAATGGCGCGGCCGCACCGCCAACTGGTATCACATGAACGTGATGGTCTTCCGCCGCAATGCGTACCACCTGAAGGCTGCCTAGCAAGGAAACGCAAAAATGCACGAAATGAATGGGGTGGGCCGCATTTGCATCGTCGCCAATGAGCTGAGCCATTTGTATCGCAACGGCGGCATCGGCACGCACAATTGGCTCCTGGCCGAGGCGCTGGCCGCCGCCGGCTGGAACGTGCACGTTCTCTACTGCGACCAAATCGAAGACATCGCTCAACTCGAGCATTGTCGGCGCTTATGGGATTCCAAGGGAATCCGGCTCTGGCACCTGACGGAATTCTCGAGCCCGGCCGAGGACGGCGTGCAATGCGGGCTTATCGGCCCAATCGATCAGAATAGCTTGCAAGTGCGGCGAGCCGTCGAGAAACTGCACGCCGCTCACCATTTCGATCTGATTGAGTTTGCTGAGTGGGCCGGCTACGGCTTCCGCACCATTCAGGCTCGAACGATGGGCGTGTCGCTTGCCGATGCCCGGATCATCGTCAAGCTGCATTCCTCGAGCCAATGGTGCCGGGATGGAAATCGCAACTGGCTGGTGGGATCGGACGATTTGATTCGCGATTACTTTGAGCGGTACTCGTTCGAGCACGCCGATCGTCAGCTCTCGCCGTCGCGCTACATGCTGTCGTATGCGCGCGGCATTGGCTGGAACGTGCGCGACGATGCACAGGTGATTCCGTATTGCTACCCGGAGTCGGCGCCCGAAGTCGGCCGGCGGGACGATCAAATTCGCGAGCTCGTGTTCTTCGGCCGGCTGGAACAGCGAAAAGGATTGAAGCTGCTGCTGGAAATCGCCCCGGCGTTGCCTGCAGAGATCTCGCTTGCTTTTCTTGGCCGCGAGATCCCGGTCGACGGAGTGCCGGCTTCGCAATTGATCGCCGACAAGTTAAAACCCGCCGGCGAGCAGCCAAAAGCGAATGGACGGCCCTTCACTTTGCATACCGACCTGCATGCCGAGCAAGCGCTGGCCTACCTCAGCGCGCCGCACCGTTTGGCGGTCATGCCGTCGCTGGTGGAAAACTATCCCTTTACTGTTCTTGAATGCGCGGCGAACGGAATTCCCTTCCTGGCGTCGAACGCGGGCGGAATTCCCGAAATCGTCGGCGACCCGGAATTGCAGGAAGCCCTTCTGTTTGATCCGACGCCGCAGGCCTTGCGGCAAAAACTGGAAAAATATCTGAGGCTCGACCAGGCGACACGCCGCCGCTACGTCGAGCGGATGCACGAGGTCTGCAACTCGAAGCTCAATCACGCCAAAGTGTGCCAGGCGTATGCGGACCTGCTGCCGCAGATTTCGCCGATCTCGTTGTCGCCGGCCGTTGAATGCCCGGTTCAGACGAGTGTTCGCGACGAGCCGCTCGTGAGCGTGGCCGTTCCATATTACAACCTCGGCGAGCTTCTGCCCGACACGCTTGCCTCGATCGCGGCTCAAGATTACGCGAATACGGAAGTCGTCGTCGTGAACGACGGCTCGACCGACCCCTACGCGCTCGAAGTATGGGAGCAAATGCAGCGCAAATACCCGCATTTCCGTTTCGTAACACAGGAAAACCAGGGTCTGGGCGCGGCAAGGAACACTGGCTTGGGACTCGCTCAAGGCGAGTTCTTCATGCCGGTCGACGCGGACAACATCGCGCGGCGAGACATGGTTACGCAGTTTGTGCGCGCCCTTCGGCGAAATCCCGAGATCAGCGTGGCAACCTGCTTCTTCCTGGCGTTTGAGGAAACGGCCGACATCGCCACCGGTAAATTCTCCTACGCGTACCGGCCGTGTGGCGGCCCGTTCGTCGCCGCCGCCCTGCGCAATGTCTACGGCGACGCCAACGCTATGTCGCGAACCTCCGCGCTGCGTTCGGTCGGCGGATACGAGACTGAGAAGCATACCACGTGCGAAGATTGGGAGATGTACGTGAAGCTCGTCGGACGCGGTCACCGGATCGATGTCGTGCCCGACTATTTGTTTTACTACCGGCATCGTCCCACGAGCCTTTTGCGGACGACCGACGGTTTTCTGAATCGGCGGCGCGTTTTGCAGCAGTTTTTTACAAGCCCGAACTTATCCCACGCCGAGCAGATTGAGTTATGGACGGCGCTAGCGAGTTTTGATGAAGGGCAGCGGCAACTCCAGTGGGCGCTCGACCGGCAGATTAGGGCCGCGAAGCAAAGGCACGGCTTGCGGCTCGCCGTTCACAACGTCAAACAGGTGCTGCGAAAAGCGCCGTACTACGGCAAGGTTTCCAAAACGCTTAAGCAACTGACAGGGCGTGCCGCGTAAAGTCGCGGCCGTCGAATTCCGTCACGAAGGCAATGCGAGCATGAACACGTTAATTCCCCGTTTATTTCGGCAGAAGCAAAGGCGAACCGTGCAGTCGTTGCCACCGGCGGGAGTGGCGTCGTCTCCGTCAAGTAAGTCAGCCGATGAGCTCTGCAATGAGCTCCGCGCGCAATTTGGGCAAACTGGCAACAGCTATTTCGAATTCGGTGAAATCGTTGTGGACGATGCGGTCGCAGGTTGCCGGGTCTTCGCCAACCGACACCGCGCGATTGAAAGCCTGCCCAAAGGTGGAATCGTCGCCGAGGTCGGCACCCAGACCGGGCATTTCGCCAATCACATCTACAGGGTTGCCAGGCCCGGCAAATTGCATCTCTTCGACCTCAGCCTGGAATGGTTCGATTCCAGCCTGCTCGTGCAACCTATTCGCGACGGCTCGGTGCAAATTCACCTCGGTGATTCGGCGACAGAGCTCGGCAAATTTCCCGCGGAGCACTTCGATTGGTTGTACATCGACGGCGACCATTCGTATCGCGGCGTGACGCGAGATATTGCCCAGGCGGTTCGCACCGTGAAGCGCGGCGGCCTATTGGTCTTTAATGATTACACCGTGTGGAGCCCGCTGGAGGCGTGCAATTACGGTGTCCTCAAGGCCGTGAACGAGTTGGTCAATAGCGGCGAATGGGAATTCGTGTACCTGGCGTTGCACCCATGGGGGTATCACGACGCGGCACTTCGCCGGCGCGAAGCTCACCGCCGCGACCACGACTGAGTCGTGGGGCCCGGCTCGGCGGCGATTGCCAAAAGGTCAACCGCCCTCCGCAGCACTGCCGGCCTTCGATGCTCGCCCCTCCGCGCGAACCACGAACACAACCCGCGCGTCTTACGTAATAGACACAACCCAACCGCTCGACGCTTCCGCCGTCGCCGCCCGTTGGGTCACAGAGAGGAACGCCTCATGTCCGCCCTGCCGCCAGCCGCCAGTCCCGAACCGGGAATCGAATCGCACTGGCTCGCGCCCATCCGCTTTGGCGTGAAGCCCTACCTGGAGCTTTGTCATTCTTTTGATCAGGCGCTTGCCGAGCTCGAAGCCCGCTATCCTGCGCATCGCCGCGTGCTGACGCTTGAGGGGCGCAACAAGAAACTGCGCCGCCGGCCAAAATAGTCGCGCGACACATCGACGCGAGAGACGCCTGCCACAAGATCGACGTCGGAGACGCCTCGCATAAATAGAGGCCGTGCTGCGCTCGCCTGTCCGGATACAGCCCGGCGGGCTATCATGAAGTCATGAGAGTCCTTCTGGCCAATCCGCGCGGATTCTGCGCCGGCGTCAACATGGCGATCGAGTCGCTTGAGCTGGCGCTCGCATCGCTCAGTCCGCCGATCTACGTTTACCATGAGATCGTGCACAACAAGTACGTGGTGGACTATTTTCGCGGCCGGGGCGTGACGTTTGTCGACGACCTGGCCGACGTGCCCGCCGGGGCAACACTGCTGTTTTCGGCCCATGGCGTGTCACCGGAGATTCGCCGCGTGGCGCGGGAACGCAATTTACGCGCAATCGACGCCACTTGCCCGCTCGTGACCAAGGTGCACCTGGAGGCCGTCAAGTATGCGCGGGCCGGCTATACGATCTTTCTGATCGGCCACGAAGGGCACGACGAAGTAATCGGCACGATGGGCGAGGCGCCCGAGGCGATCATCCTTGTGGAAACGCCCGAAGAGGTGACTTCACTCGAAGTGGCCGACGAAAGCAAGGTGGCCTACCTCACGCAGACGACACTCAGCGTCGACGACGCCAACCGCATCATCAACCGCCTCAAAGAGCGATTCCCGAAAATCGCCGCCCCGCCGAAGGACGACATCTGCTACGCGACTCAGAACCGCCAGGAAGCAGTTTCTATCCTCGCCGCCGAGGCTGACCTGGTCATCGTGCTTGGAAGCCAGAACAGCTCGAACAGCCAGCGGCTCGCGGAGCTGGCGCGCGAGCGCGGTGTGCCGGCCCATCTTGTCGACGGGCCGGCTCAGCTCGAACCGGCGTGGTTCGACGGCGCCAACACGGTGCTGGTGACAGCCGGGGCGAGTGCACCGGAGGTTGTCGTCGACCAATGCCTCGACTGGCTCCGCGAGCGGTTCGGCGCGACGGTTGAGCCGCGCACGATCCGCGAGGAGAGCGTTTCATTCCCGCTGCCACGCGAGCTGCGCGGCCTGGCAATTGTGAAATGAAGGCCTTCGCCGGCACTCCTTCGATCACGTCTGCGACACCAGTTCGCCTTTGCGCTGCGGGACGTGCGGCGCAGGTACTGCGGATGGCTCCTCTCGGCGGCGAAGCGTGAACGCCTTGCCGAGCGGCCCGGCGAGAATCGCCGGCAGCATGATGAGCTCCGCTACGACGCCCGCCAGCAGGATCGTCATCATCAACCAGCCGAGCCGCTGCGTGGGGGTGAACGTGCTGAACGCGAAAACTGCAAGTCCCAGCCCGCTGATAAGAGCCGCCTGCAGCGTCGGCGGGGCGCAGCGGCGGTACGCGAATATGATGGCTTGATTCCGATCGCCGAACTCGTTCAACCCGTCGCGATACCAGGTGAGATAGTGGATCGTGTCGTCGACCGCGACGCCCAAGGCAATGCTTGCGGCCATCATCGAGCCGATATCCACTGGAATGCCGAGCCAGCCCATGCCGCCGAACACTACGAGCACGGGCAGCGCGTTGGGTAGCATCACCACCGCGCCGCCGAAGATGCTGCGGCACACGAGCATGATCAGTGGCGTGATCGTCACGAAGGACCAGAAGGAGCTCTGGATCAGATTCTCCAGCAGGGCCCGTTGGGCCTTGTAGACAATTGGTACGACGCCGGTGTAGACGGCGTGGACGTCTGCGGCGTTTGCATGCCTGGCCGCCACGTCGACCTCGCCGTTGGAATTCGCCTCAACGGCAGATTTCAGAACATCTCGTCCATCGACCACGCGGACGCCGGTTTTCACGATCGCCTGGACGTCGGAGTCCGGCACCGCGCCCAGCACGACGACACAATCGAACGATTTGAAGTAGTCAATCGTGCCTTGGCGCTGGTCATCCGGGAGCGCGGCCAGATCAACATCGGCCGCGGTGAGTTTCAAGCGTGCTTTGGCCAGCAACTCCTGAGTGGATGCGGAAAGGATCTCCGCCGTGTCGATAGCCGGGCCACCCGCGTCGGCTAACGTCTCATTTGGCCGATTCCAGAGGCAAACCGACGCCCCGCCAATGGAACCATCGTCTCGCGAGGCGGCGACTTGGGCCAGCGCTTCCTCGCGGAGCCGCTGCGCCGCGAGCACGGGGTCGATCACCGCCCGCACGCTGTTGACAAACGCGCCGTAATCCAAGTCGGCGAACGCGGCCGCTCGCAGGCTGATCCGCCACAGTTCGCTGCCCATCTCCGGATCATCATGCAGGTACCCGCTTCGCTCCAGGGCAGCCTCGCTTTCCTCCAACTTAACGTCGGTCACGCGCCGCTCAGCCAGGGCCCACGAATCGCGGCTGCCTGACGGAATCGGAGGTGCGAAAGTCACCGGCGAAAGCGTCGGTCCCACGAGATTGCGACCGTGTGGCCCCAGCTCGCGATCAATCGTCTGCTGCGTGAGCCACACCAGTTCCAGCCGCTCGAGATACGACATCTTGCGAGCGGCCTCGGCGGCATCCACGGCTTCACTGGCTGATCGCTGCTTGTCTGCCGGGAACTGAATGACGACCTCCAGCGGCACCAGCCGGCCGATTTTCGATTCCAGCCAGGCATAATCTTGGCGCACTCGCACTTTATCGTCGAAGAGTTTCAAAAGGTCGATGTTGGTCGTAACTCGCGTCAGCCCCAGACCGATGACGAAGATAAAGGCCAAACAGGCCACGGTCACGGCCGCATGATGCCGGATGATCGCCCCGCCGAATTGGCTCCAATATTTATCAAACCAGATAGTGCCTTCGCCAAGGCCGGCCAGGCCGTCCGGATGGTCGTGCTC
>DASXWB010000221.1:0-2372 GCA_036503915.1 Lacipirellulaceae bacterium
GTTCAAATCGCCGAAAAGACGCGAGTTGAGGTCGCCCACGGTGACGCCGTTCACTTGCTGCACACGCCGCCAGTTAGCGACGAACGTGTTAATATCGGTGGTGTTGACGGATCCGTCGCGGTTGATGTCGCCGGCATTGACGCCCGTGAGATTCTGCTTCACGAAGGCATTGTCCTCACCGAGATTGACGGCGCCGTAGTCGCGGCCGCCCGGCTGGCCGGTGTTGTTGCCGGCCACGCCGATCGTAAACTCATCAAGCTGGCCCGAGAAGAAATTCGACGTGCGGTCGAGCCCGGCGCCAATGATCATGTCGAGGGCCGCGCCCCCCTGATCGCCCGTCGCGTAGCCGGCGGTCGTTGCCGCCACGGCAATGCCATTGACATACAGCGCCGCGCCGCCGCCGGAGCCGAACGTGCGGTGCATCACGTGAGTCCAAGTGTTGAGTGCGGCCGGTGTCGTGCTGTTGAGGGTGGTCGCACCGTTGAGGATGGCCCAGTTGTTGCTTGTGTTGATGAAAATACTGAAGCGACCCGAATCATTGACCACGTCGCGCCGAGTGCCGGCGCCGCCCGTGGGCCGGACCCAACCTTCGATGTAACGCGTGGTGATATTGGTATAGCCGGGAGCGCCGTTGTCCGTGTTGTAGTTGTTATCGCCCTGTGCGGGCACGCCAAGTGCTCCCTTTGTGCCGGTGCCAAACAGGAGATCGCTTCCGGCGAACTGCAAGCCAAACGTGCCGGTGGCCGCGCCGGGTCGAGCCAGCGCGCCGGAGCCCGCGTCGAAATAAGTCGGCCCGCCTGCCGGCCCACTACCTATATAGCTGAGGTCCGATGCATCCGAAAACCCGATCTGGTCGAAGAATTGGCTGTCCACAGTGAACGATCCGAAGTCGGCGTTCGGAACGTTGCCGATTGAGGGATTCTCCTGCGGATCGTCGCCCATCCGATAGATCCGATCCGGAAATCCGGCCCAGGCGCTGCTAACGAGCATCATGGCAAATATGAACACCGCACTTCGCGTGCAGGTAACAATCTTGACGCCAGCGAACATGAGATTTCCTCCCTCCCGTCGTTTGCGAGCAATCCACGCGCAGAGAACGATCGCGCCGCACGAAAGCGACCATAACCCCACCGGTTCCGGCACGGCGGTCGCGGAGCCAGCACCGCTGCCGGACGTCCGGCCGAAGTTCGTGCGCCATGTGTTGTAACCGGCCGGGGTGCCGCCGAACGCAGCCGGGTTCTTGCGCCACAGGACGTAGTCGGCGGCGTCGACCCGCCCGTTCTGGTTGTAGTCGCCGGGTATCCCCATAGAGGTGACATACGTCACGTTGCCGGATAAAAACGCGCCGGAAGCTAGGACAAGACCGAATTGAACATCGCCGTCATTTCCAGAGCCAAATACGGCCGGATTGAACGCGGCGCCGATCGGCAATTCCCCCATGGCGGGGAATGTATAGCCTGACTCGGGCAAGTACAGCTCGATCAACGAATTGGCGTTTGAAGCGCCCGATTTGTCCCAGCCTTCGCCGGACGCCGTGTTTCCATCAATCCCCGTCCAGCCGGCAGGGTTCAATGCGCCTGCGGCGCTAGTCAGCTCGTAGTAGTCGATTTGCAGCGGCTGACTTAAGTGGTTGACCAGCGAAACCTGTCCGTTCGTCTTGTTGACTTGCAGCGAAACAGCAGTTGCGCCGGGAGCCGCATCAGGACCAACGAGAAAATCGTTCGTCACTTCCGATTCGCTCATGGCGTGGTCATAAATCCGGAATTCATTATATGACCCGGCAAAATTCGCGTCGCCGGTCCAATTCGAGCGCCCGAGCCAGTTGTTGACGTCGTTGAGATTAGCCAGCTGGTGAGCGACCGGAAACGGATTGGCCTGAACTTGGCCTGGTGCCTGAGGCGCGAGGGCACCATTGATATAGAGTGCCACAGTGCCCTGGCCCGCGCCTGCGCCATCCGCGTCGACGACAACGATGGCGTGATACTGCTGGCCCAAGACATGATTGAATTCCGGATCGAGATCGGAATACACGCCGGCGCCAGCATTACCGGCCTGGGCGCCGCCGAACAACAGATCTTGATTCCCGAAGCCGACGCGCTGTTCAGCCAAGTTGGTGCCGCGTACCGGCGAGTAGAACAAGAAATCTTGCCCGTTGCCGCCGCCGCCCGGCCCGGTCAACTCACCCATCGTGGCAGCCGCAGTGGTAGAACCGAAATCGAAGATTCGCCCCCAATTCTGCGCTGAGCTGATCGTATACCATGCTTCGAAGGAGGCATCTGTCAGATCGGAAATAATTCCGTTTGGCAGATCGACGTACGCGGCTGTCGCGCTGGCACCGCCGTTGAGAGTCAATTGGCTGGCAGACGCCGACG
>DASXWB010000222.1:0-9228 GCA_036503915.1 Lacipirellulaceae bacterium
GGAGACCAATCAAATCCGCAGTCACTGGGAAGCGAACACCGCTACAGATCCGGGACCGACCGTTTTTTTTCTTATTCGACCGACTCGTTTCGAGGAACGCCGATGGCCGGATGCGAATTCTCTTGAAGAGCTATTGCAGACGCGTCAGAGAGTAGATTTCCACGGTAGGCATCACTACCCGCCAAGCACGGTCGAAACGGATGTTATGCCCTGGGGTCTTTACAACCAAGCGTACGGATCACCTGCATGGGCATTGACATATTCGGGGCTATTCTGGGCCGCGATTCGAATCGGTTCAGGAGTTGACTACACTCGCTCTACCGCAGACCACTCGCTTACCCAAAGGCGCTACGAACAAGAACCCATCGTACCGGCTGGGAAGTGGATTAATTTTCCATACGCGCGCGTTGACGTTGCCAATCCGTTTAAATTCGCAGGATCGTTCGCTGGTGCGTTTCACCCAAAGGAACAACTGTATTGGTCGGCTACTGCTGACGGCCTTGGCGGCACGATCCTGGCTGCGAATTCACCTTCATTTTGGATGGAGGGCTGTCGTCGGTGCGCCTCACCGGGGGCTATCAGCAAGGGCTTGGCGACCGCAGACGAATTTAGCTCGGATTGGAATTCAGCTTGTTTAGATTTTCTTCAGGAAATGTTCGGCATGTATGACATTCGCGGTGAGAGAATTGGCCGCGATCCATTGAAGAAATGGCTGGATTCGCTTGTCGCTTAGTGCCCCCGGACATTAGATAACTAGGCGAGCGCCGAATCCGCGTCACTGGTGGCTTGCCAAGAAGGTTGCCTTGCCGCGGTTGCTTAGATCAATTCTGCAAAGGAACCTCGATCACCTTCGTCCGCGGAGCACGCTAACCTCCGATCTTCTAACTCGTGAGCACGACTCGAAAACGTGCTCGGCCGCTCAGCATGCGGTCGAACGCTGCGGCCGCTTGTTCCAATGGGTAAGTCTCGTTCATCGACTGCACGCCCGACTGCGCGCTGAAGGAGAGCGTTTCTTGCGCGTCGATCGAGGTCCCAGAGTACCAGCCCTCGATTGCGCGGCGGCCCATGATGAGCGAAAGCGGAGAAACTTCCATCGGATCGGCCGCGCCGAGGACCATTAGCCGGCCGCGCGGCGCCAGGCCGCCAATGGTGGCGCTCATCGCCGGTCCGTGAGTGACGGTGGCCAGCACAACTTTTGCGCCCCCGAGTTTGGCGAGCTCGCTGGCCGGATCCGTCGATTCGCTGTCGATGTAATGGGATGCGCCTAACTGCCGGGCGAGCGGTTGCTTGTCCTGGCCGCGAGCAATCGCAACGGTTCGGAAACCCATCTTGGCCGCGTATTGAACACCCAGGTGCCCCAGCCCGCCGATCCCGAGGATGGCAACCAGATCGCCGGGCCGCGCGCCGCTATGGCGCAGCGCGTTGAACGTTGTCAGGCCGGCGCACATCAGCGGAGCGGCATCCGCGGCGCGCAATTCCGCAGGCACGAGCGCCAGCGCGGTCGCCGGGGCGATCATGTAATCGGCGTAGCCGCCGTCGAACGAAATGCCCGTCACCTGGATTCCCGTTTGGCAGGCGAAGAAATCGGCGCGTCGGCAAGTGTCGCAGTAGCCGCAGTGCCACGCATGCCAGCCGACGCCAACTCGCTGGCCAACCTGCCAGCGCGGCGGCACGTCCGCGCCGAGCGCGTCGATCGTGCCGATGACTTCGTGACCCGGAACGCGCGGGAACTGGATCCCAGGCCAGTGGCCGTCCTTCGTCATGACGTCGCTATGACAGATGCCGCAGGCCTCGACTTTGATCCGCACGGCGCGGGGCCCCGGCTCGGGAATCGGCCGCTCAACGAGCTCAAGCGGGCCGCCAGCGCAGGAGACTTGAACAGCGCGCATGTTCCGTATTCCATTCTTGATGTCGCTGATGCCGCTGACGCACTGGCAACCTGGCGCCCGCAAGTCTAGCCGTTGGTCTCCCGACGTTCAAGCACGGCAATCCTTGCGCAATATTCGTGGCTTAAATTGGTCGATGAGTCAGTTCGATACCGATGACGAGACGTTTCTACCTTGCCGTAAAAAAGCCCGGAACACTTGTTTTCGGCCACTAAGTGTGCTAATGTACACTTCACGTAGTGTGAAGCTGAAAGCTATTAGCTCTCAGTCGTTAGCCAAACAGAGTAACCGTCAGCTGATGCAGCCGATTGCGCTACCGCTGCGCGCCGACGGGCGCCCATGCAAAGTGCGTCCAAATCGCATCAGGTGGCCAAAAGTATGTGGGGGAGTTTTGGCCACCTGATGCGGCACCTCGAAGTGCCTCACGAATAACGCCTCACCTCGAGGGGTTTTTGTCACCCCCCGAGGCGAAATTCGATCCATTTCGCCTCACCGGCACGCACCAACCGCCCACCAGCAAACGACTTGCAGCGGGCGCGCGAGGCGAAATTCGCCGAATTTCGCCTCACCAGAAAAAAGAAAAAACTTAGAGGGGCGAAAACGAGCAGCCTGGGCCATCCGCCCGCCATCGGCGAACGACCGCCGCCAACAGCGCGCCGAGCACCATGACGACACCAGCTGGCTCCGGCACGGCGGCACTGGACCCAGAGGGTGCCCCGCCGATGGCACCCGAGCCGCTGCCAGCCGTGCGGCCGAAGTTGGTGCGCCACTCGTCGTAGCCCGCCTGGCTGCCGTCGGTCTTGCGCCAGATGACATAGTCCGCGGCGTCGACGATGCCGTTGCCGTTGTAGTCGCCCGGAAGAACCGTGCTGATTACTGAGAGTACAACCGACGTTGGAGTGTACTGAAGCTCCCAATCCAAGCCGCTGGACAAGGGCGGCAGAATCTCGCTCGTGAACGTGCCCGTTCGCCCGCCGGCGGCCGTGAGAATTTGGAACGAGTCGCCGACCGACGGAACGAAACCGCCCGCGAGTTGCACTTGTAATGTGCCGTCTAGCACCGCGCCGCCGCTTACTTCGACCGAACCGAAGTCGGGATCCTCGTCCGGATCCGCCAGGTGCACCGTCAGTGCCGAGCCGCTGCCGGTCGTAGTGAGGCCTTGCAGATAAACGGCCGTGGAACCGGGAAAGACTTCGATCGTCGAGCCGCTGTTGGTCACCGGCTCGTGGAACACGGCCGTGCTCTCGCCGGCGACGACGATGCGGCTCGATGCGCCTTGAATGCGCACGGAGCCAAAGATGTCGTTCACGCCGCCGGTGCTGGCCAGCACGCCGCCCGTGCTGTCGAATCCGAATCCCGTCGTTGGAATCGGAAAATGCACCACACCATTCAGCAGCGTGAGCGCGGCCGCCTGATTCGAGTTCGTGAACTGTTGGAGGAACTCGAGTTCGCCGCCGACCACAGAGACCTCGCCGTCGTTGTCAAAGCCCAGGTTGCCGGTTGTGCCGCCGTTGATCACCAGACGCTCACCGGCGCCGACGCCGACATGGCCATTGATCAGGTTCGAAATCGTTTGTTCATTGTCAATGCGGCCGTGGCCGACGATCGTGCCGTTGTTACTGATCACCTCGCTGCGCAGCCGGCCGCCCGCCAACTCGATCCGGCCGTGGAGGCCGAGGGTAATCGCATCGGTGCCGGTGGCCGCGTCGTTCGTGGCAATGACAAACCCTTCGTCCTCGATAATGAGCGTGCCGCTTCCGGCTGCTGGGCCGCCCGGATTATGGCCGATGAACGTGTCGTCGCCGATGCGCAACAGCGAACCGCGGCCGCTGACCACGACCGTGCCGACACTATCGGGATTAAGGCCGATCGTCAGATCGCCGCTGCCGGGATTGCCGCCAAAGTCCACCGTCACCAGCGCGCCGTTCAAAATTTCCAACGTGCCTGTGCCCAGATTCCCCACAATCAAGTTGTTCGTATTCCAAACGGCCGCTGAACCGGTGGCGGTGTCGAAGCCCGAGACAACGGCGTAACCGATGCCTGTTAGCTGCGATCCGATGGTTGCCACGTCCGAATTCACAACGCTCGACGGGGTGATCGTGAATCGGCCGAGGTCGTTGACGCCAATCACCGGATCGGCGCCCGCCGTCTGCGGCGGACTTGGCGACACGCTGCCGCTGGAAGAAATCGCCGCGCTGGCCGATTGCGCGACCGTAAGCGCCAACAGAAGCACAAAGAAAGCCGCAACGCCTGCTAAACGCGAGCCCATGATGCAATACTCCCGGATGATCTGTTGTAACTGTCGATCGTGGCGCGCTACAGTAGGCCTTCGATGTCGCGAGCGCCATGAATCACGCGCACAATCTCCAAGTAGTCCTCGCGTGACCGAAAGAAGATCACGTAATTGCCGTGTGATACGGAGCGCACGTCAGGACGGATGTCGTCGCGTGCGTCACCGCATATCGGGTTTTTCGCCAGCCGTGCGAATTGGTCCATCGTTTTTCTTAACCATCGCTTCGCCGCGTCCGGATTGTCATGCGCGATGTAATCATGGATGTCGTCTAAGTCCAATCGCGCCAAAGACGAGATTCGGTAGCGCATTAATTCTCGGCGCGTTTGGCGGAAAGTCGTTGCTGGCCGCGCGCCTCAATATCATCAAAGAAATCCTGCAACGCAGCATCCGAATCCAGTTCGACAAAATCGCCGCGCTCAAGCTGCGCGGTTCCTCGATCAATCTCAGTGCGCAATTCTTCGCGGCGACGTTCTCGATCCCGCATCAGGCGCACCGCGTCACACACAAGGTCGGATCTGGACTGATACTTTCCGCTCGCCAGTTGATCGAGAACGAATTGCTCCAAGTCCGGCGGGAGTGATCCAATGGACAATGCAGTGGTCCTTACGAGTTGGATGCCTCTACTATTATCCTATTTGACGGAGATAGGATCAACACCAGTAGCCAATGAGCACGCGAGGAAAAGTTGGCGGATGGCATGCCGACTGGCCGGCGCGGGGGCATGTTTTCGCTGTGGGCATCGCCACTCAAAGCAATGGCCATGCACGCGACAGCAGCCATGGCAGCGAAATCGATCTCAGCTTCGCACAAGCGCGCGGCGGCGGCCGTTGGAGGCCGGCTGCGCTGGCGTGCGCGTGGCGGCCATGATTCGGAAGTTGCCCTGGCCCAACAGATCGTCGACGCGCCGGCGCAGCTCGGGATCGAGCGACACACCGCTTTTCGGGCAGTCGATCATGACGCAGCCGCCGTCGGCCAGCTCCAGGCGCAGGCGCAGCGGCTTGGGACCAGGATAGCCTCGCACGATCTCGCGCAGCTTGGGCAGCGTGTCGTCGCCGTGCACGTCCTCGCGCACGCGAATCACGACGCCGCTCGAGAATCGCGAGGAGAGTTCCTCGAGCGGGATCAGCTCCTGCACGATGAGGTTGATCTCGTCGGCGCCGGGCCGGCGGTCGATCGTCGCGCGCAGCGCCAGGATCGCGTCGGCCTTTACCATGTGGCCGAACTCCGCGAATTGCTCCGGCCAGAGGATGCAGCGCACGATGCCTTCAAAATCTTCGAGGTCCCACATCGCATACTTTGTGTTTGTGCTGCCGGGCCGCGGGTTTTTGGTATGCGAATACTTTACCGCGGCCAACATTCCGCCGAGCAGAATTTCCGTGCGCGCTTCCAGCTTCGACAGCTGCGAGCTGGTATGCGTGCAGAACGTCCGCAACGCCGTCTCATGCTCGGCCAACGGATGGCTCGACAAGTAAAAGCCGAGGACTTCCTTTTCCATGGCGAGCCGTTCTTTGTCGCTGAATTCAGGCAGCGGCGGCAGTCCAGCGACGGCCGGCGTGGATGCGCCCTCATCGCCATCCTGAAACAAGCCGCGCTGGCCGCTGCGGCGGTCGGACAGTACCGCGGCCCCGCTTTGCATAGCCCGGTCGATGGCCGCCATCAGTTGCGAACGATGGCCGCCCAGCGAATCCATCGCGCCGGCTTTCACCAGCGTTTCAATCGTCGAGCGTCCACACGCTTGAGGGTCGACGCGCTCGCAGAAATCGAACAGGCTGGCAAACGGCCCGCCCGCGCCGCGCGCCGCGACGATCGCTTCGGCCGCGCCGCTTCCGCAGCCTTTGATGGCACTGAGGCCAAACAGAATTTTGCCCTCCGACACGGCAAAATCGGCTTCCGAGCGGTTTACATCGGGCGGCACGACCTCGACGCCCATCCGCTGGCAATCCTCGAGGTGCTCGACGAGCGAATCCTTGCTCTTGAAGTTGCGGCCGGGAATATCGCCGGACAAGAGCGCGGCCATGAACTCGACCGGATAGTGCGCCTTCAAAAATGCAGTTTGATACGCGATCAGCGCGTAGGCTGTGCTGTGCGACTTGTTGAAGCCGTAGCCGGCGAACTTTTCGATCTGGCTGAATAGTTCCTCGGCCTTGCGTTTGTCGAGGCCGCGCTCGCGCGCCCCGTCGACGAATTCCTCGCGGAACTTGGCGATGATCGGCAGCTTCTTCTTGCTGATCGCTTTGATGCAACTGTAGGCATCGGCCAGCTCGATGCCGCCCACCAGATTGAGAATCCGCATCACTTGCTCTTGGTACACCATCACGCCGTGCGTTTCCTCGAGCACTTCTTTGGTCACCGGATGCGGATACACGGCCGACTTGCGACCGTGCTTCACCTCGATGTAGTCGTCCACCAGCCCGCCTTCGAGCGGGCCAGGCCGGTAGAGCGCGTTGGTGGCGATGATGTCGCGGAAATGGTCAGGTTTCATCCGCTGCAGCAGGTCGCGGATGCCGCCGCTTTCAAGTTGGAAGATGCCCTTCGTCTCACCGCGGCAGAGCAGGGCGAAGGTTTCCGCATCATCGAGCGGGAACTTTTGCGGGTCGATGTGCTCGCCGCGCGACTGCGCGATCAGCTCCACCGCCTTCGCGAGGATTGTGAGATTGCGCAGTCCGAGAAAATCCATCTTCAAGAGGCCGGCGCGCTCCACGTCGCCCATGGCCCATTGCGTGATGACTTCCGTCTTGCCCTTCACGAGCTGCAGTGGCACATACTGGCCAACCGGCCGCTCGGCGATCACGACCGCGGCGGCGTGTGTGCCCACGTTTCGCGCGAGGCCCTCAATCTTCATCGCCAGGTCGATCAGCTCGCGAATCTCGCCGTCGGAGTCGTACGCCTTGCGCAGGTCATCGCTCTGCCGCAGCGCCTCTTCCAATGTGATGCCCAGCTGATCCGGCACCATGGCGACGACTTGATCCACGCGAAAGATCGGCATGCCCAGCGTGCGGCCGACGTCGCGAATCGCGGCCCGCGCGGCCAGCGTGCCGAAAGTGCCGATCTGCGCGACGTTCGCCTCGCCGTACTTGTCCTTGACGTATTGAATCACCTCGCCGCGGCGGTCCTTGCAGAAGTCGATGTCGATGTCCGGTGCCTCGCGACGGTTCTCGTCCAGGAAGCGCTCGAACAACAGGCCATAATCGAGCGGGCACACGTGGCTGATCCGCAGCGCGTAGCACACCAGCGAACCGACGCCCGACCCGCGCGCGGTGCAGGGGATACCGTTCTCCGCGGCGTAGCGCACGAAATCCCACACGATGAGAAAGTAATCGCAGAAGCCGAGCTTATCGATGACCTCCAGCTCGCGGTCGAGACGCTTGCGCACATCTTCCGCAAAAACTCCCGACGACGGATCGTCATTCTGCCAACGCCGTGGATTGCCGGCATATCGTTCACGCAAACCGATTTCGCACAACTCGCGCAAATATTCGCTGGTTGACTTCGCGGCAGGTGGCGCAAATGAGGGAAAGTGTCGCTTGCCGAGTTCCAACTGCAAATCAACGCCATCCGCAATTTGCTGCGTGCGGGCAACCGCGTCTTCGTAGCCCGCAAACGCCGCGTACATCTCTTCGGGACTGCGCAGATAAAACTGGTCGCCCTCCATGCGCATGCGGTTCGTGTCGGTGCGGAACTTGCCCGTGTTGATGCACAACAGAACATCCTGCGCGACGGCGTCCTCGCGACGAACGTAGTGTGCGTCGCACGTGGCCACGGTGGGCAGCCCCATCCGTTTGGCCAGAGCCAGCGACAATTCCATCGCCTGTCGCTGAATGTCGAGGCCGTTGTTTTGAATTTCGATAAAGTATCGGTCGCCAAAAACGCTGTGAAACCAGGCCGCCAGCTCCTCGCCGCGCACAAGCGCTTCGTCAGCCGTGTTGCCGGCCAGCAGTGTGCGGCTCAACTCGCCGGACACGCAGCCGCTAAGGCAAATCAAGCCTTCCTGATGTGCCGCCAGCAGTTCGCGATCGACGCGCGGCTTGTGGTAAAACCCCTCCAAAAATGCCTTGCTGGAGAGCTGCACCAAGTTTTCGAAGCCCGTGCGATTTGAGGCCAATAGCGTGAGGTGATAACTCGTCTCCCCTTTTGCCCCGGTGGAACGATCTAATCGGCTGCCGGGCGCCACATACGCTTCATAGCCGATGATCGGATTGATTCCCGCTTCGCGGCAGGCTTCATAGAACTCCAGCGCGCCGTACAAATTGCCATGGTCGGTGATCGCCAGCGCCGTCATGCCAAGCTCTTTGGCGCGGCCGACCATGCCATCAATCGGGCTGGCTCCGTCCAATAGGCTGTAATGACTATGGCAATGCAGATGAGCAAACGGCAGCGTACTCACAGCGGTTCCCTTCCCCAGCGAGCGCGACCGGGCACCCGACCAATCCGTGCGCCGGTTGCCCTCCACGACTCAGAGTAGATAACTGCGCTCATTCTACCGTTTCGCATGCGCGCTTGTCACCCATCCGTGCTAATTGCAAATTCGCTGTGCCCTTTGGCTACGCTACGTAGTACAATGAAGAAAGAACCATCGAGGATTTTATGGGTGAGGTAATCGTCGATAAGGGGATTCGGCCATGACATTACACGGACATATTGAAAACGGCGTGATCGTTTTGGATGAAAAAGTCCCGCTGCCTGAAGGCGCGGCCGTGCAGGTGCAAATCATGGCCCGGCCTTCGATTCCGGCGGACTCCGAACAAAGGGCGACGCTTGCCGAAACTCTCAAAGATTTCATCGGCATTCTGGAAGATTTACCGGAAGATGCGGCGATGAACCACGATCACTACCTATACGGCACGCCAAAGAAGCCATGAGGCCCGTATTTGCCGACTCGCTATTCTACGTCGCGCTATTGAGCAAGCGCGATAGCCGGCATCAGGATGCAGTTGACTGGGCGACGCAGCAACGAACTTCGATCATAACAACCGAGTTCGTGCTCTTGGAAGCCGCGAACTTCTGTAAAAGCCCCAACGACCGTCAGAGCTTCGCGGATTTCGCGCGGTC
>DASXWB010000223.1:0-3799 GCA_036503915.1 Lacipirellulaceae bacterium
GGTAAGCGCGACTTGCTGACCGGCCCGATCGCACCTGGCGGCAATGAAGTGTTTTTTACGCGAAAGATTTTTGATGCGGCTCGCAACGAGTTTCAAGTCGAGGCCTGGCAGCTCGATGGCGCCGGCGGGGTGGCTTCGCTAGGCGTGGCCCGCGGCATCAATCTCGACGCGATTGCCGTGCGTCCCGCGGCGCCCGGTCAAACGAGCATACTCCTTTCAACCGAAGTTGTGGGTGACGCCGGCCGCGCACCGAGCGATTACAACGCCGATGGCCGCGTAGATACAGCAGACTATGTTGTTTGGCGCAGACAACTCGATGACGTCGTGTCCCCGGGCACCGGAGCCGACGGCGATGGAAGCGGTCGCGTCGACCAGGAAGACTACAATATCTGGCGGTCGAATTTTGGCGCCGAAGCGCCGAACGCCGTAAAACTCAACGGCTTCCGTGGTGCGGCCGTCTTCGCGCAATCGGGGTCGCCGCCGCGCTCGAGTGCCGTCGTTGGCCGCCTCGACGGGCCAACTAGCCGGCCGACTGTCATTGTGCAAGGAGGCTCGGAGACTCTGGCCGCCATACAACCCAATATAAGCGGAGAAGTGACGCGCGTGTGGACGCGGCCGGGAATCGGCGGTTTTACCGGCGCTACACAGTTCCAGGGGCAGCACGAGTATAGCGGCGTCGCCCTGGCCGACGTGAATGGCGACGGCAAACTCGAAACGCTGTATGCGACGTTGGGGGAAGCCGGTCAGGCTCGCTTGGTGGCTGCCGCCTCGAATGGAATCGAAGTCTGGCACACTGACTTCGATGTGCCCGGCGGCACGCGCGTTTGGAACCAGCCTGGCCTGACGCTGTGGCGAACGGGTAACTTTCGCTCCGCCATGCATGAGGATGTCCTCGTGCAACTGATGCGCGGAAGCGGCGGTACCGGCGAACTTCAACTCCTCGACGGGGTAACCGGCGACGTCGTGTGGATGCGAACCTACGGCAACTCTCCCGGCAGCCACTCGATTCTGCGCAACGCCGGCGAAGCCCAGATGGTCGTCTACGACTGGGATGGCGATGGTCTCGATGAGGCAGTCAATTTCCATCCGGACATGTATTACGTGATCGACGGCGACGGCGATAACTTGATCGACCGATCGTTGTTTGATGGGGGAGTGTTCCCCGGCGGCTCGCCGCTCTACGGCTCGCCGATCGTCGCTGATTTCCTCAACAACCAGACAGACACCGTGCTGTTCGCTGGAAGCTACTCTCAATTGGGGCTGATGACAAAAGTTGGCGCGCCGATCTGGAACACGCCGTTCGTTTACGACAACACGCCCGGATTTATCCAGGGCGTGGGCGACGTCGATGGCGACGGCGACCTCGATTTGGTCAGCGTGGGCCATCCATCATCTCCCGGCGTGGATACACAGTCGCGCTTCCACGCCTACGATGCGGCGACAGGCGCGCTGCTGTGGTCGGTCAACCTGCCTGGCCGCGCCCATGCGCCAGTGGGCGGCGCCTATTCAGATACGCCCACGTTGTCGGTTTCAGGCGATGTGGACAACGACGGACGCGTGGAATCCGTGTTCGCGATTGGAAGCACGCTGTTCGTTGTGGGCGCGAATCCCGGCGGCACAAGCGGACGGATCGAATGGACTTTCACGCCGGACAATGGATTACTGGGCGCGCCGATTTTGGCCGACGGCAATGGCGACGGGCAGGCCGAGATTTTCGTCGTTTCGACCAGCGGCATGGTATACGGTATAGGCCGGCCAATTACGATCTTGCTCGCCGCTCAGCTTGATGAATCACGGACGACGAATGCTGTATTAGGGAGCGCCACTGATTCAGCCAGTGAAACGCCGCTATTTTTGACGACGGCAGTCGCATCAAACGGGCGAATTCAAACCGCTAAGATCCCGCGACGCTCATTATCGATCGAAGAATCACGCGAGATAACCGAACAGCTTCTCGCGTCGACGCTCAGGTCCTCTTCGGCGCGCGACGAAGCCTTCGCCGACCTTGCCTGCGCCCCTGAAATCAATTCGGCGGTTGACGAAGGACTGACATCTGAGCCACGATGGCGCAGTTTGTCAGGTAGCCGATACACGTTAATTGACCTCTTCACAGCATGAAATCAAGGCAAGCGATATGAGCTCACAATCGAAAGCGGAGCCGACGGCGGATAGAAGAGTGTTTGTGAGTGGGGCTGTAATGGGGGCGGCCACAGGTTTGATGTTGTCGTCAGGAGTCGGCATGGCGCAGGCGCCGGAGGAAAATTCGCATCGCAAAGCCTTGCGGCCCGAGGGAGCGCCGGCTGCGGACGTGGGATATTCGCCGGCGATCTTGGCCGAGGGACGCAAACTGTTGTTTATTTCCGGCCAAGGTCCAGAGGACATCCATGCCGACATGGAGACGCAGATTCGCCAGACGTTTGATCGTATTGGTTTGCTGCTGAAGGCCGGGGGAGCGACATTCGCCGATGTTGTGATCATCCGCTCGTACTGGGTTCACTTGCTGCGCGACCTCGATACGTTTCGCAAAGTCCGCCGCGACTACCTCGTCGAGCCGTATCCGGCCTCGACCGCCGTCGGAACGACAGAACTTGCAATTCCCGGGCTTGAATTGGAAATTGAGGCCGTGGCAGTTATCTGATCTTAATTAGCGTTTATGGTAGCAGCGAACGGCTCTTCCCATGCGAACCACGCGGCGACAAATCCTCCGCAGCAGCTTGGCGTTTGGCGTTTCCGCCGTGCTGTCGCCCGTGCTGGCAGAATCACCGCGCAAAAAGCACGAGCTCATCGATTGCCACGTCCACCTGACGCACGGCTGGTACGCACAAGAGCGCGGGGCGATCACCGCGACACATCTACTGCGCTGGATGGATGCGCACGGTATTGAGCGAGCGGTCGTATTGCCGCTCGTTTCGCCCGAGGCATTCTGGTATCCCGTCACGACCGACCACGTGCTGACGGCGACCGCGCCGCATCGGGACCGGCTGATTCCATTTTGCGGCATCGACCCGCGCACTTTGCGGACGCACCTCCCCTTGCAGCAGGAAGTGATCGACATGTTGCGGCGGTACGTCGACGCTGGAGCGCGGGGATTTGGCGAGCACAAGCCGCAGCTGCCGATCGACGACCCGCTCAATTTGCGGCTGTACGATGCCTGCTGTGAAGTGGATATCCCCGTGCTGATTCATCTTGATAACCAGGCGAATATGGACGCACCGGGGCTGCCCGGCCTGGCCAACGTTCTGACCAGGTTTCCGGAACTCGTTTTGATCGGGCACGGCAAGGGGTGGTGGGCATCGATTGCAGGGAACTTGCGCCAGGAGGACCTCCACGTCGGATTTCCTCCCGGCCCTGTCGCACCGGGCGGCGCGGTCGACGCGCTGATGGACCGGTTTGCAAACTTGTACGGCGACCTTTCGTCGAGCGGGGCGCACGCGCTCGCGCGGGACAAGGAGTTTGGCAAGTCCTTCCTGGCGCGCCGCGCCGACCGCCTCTTGTTCGGCACCGATTACTATGACATGAATCAAATTGATTTCCTGCAGTTCACGATGTTCGACGAATTGGGCGCGACGGCGGAAATCCGCCGCAAGGTTGGTCACGAGAATGTGCGCCGCATCCTCCGCTTGGCGTAGTTGAAACAACAGTGACAACGCGTATGATACGCCGCGAATTCTTGCAATCGGCCGCCGCGGCCGCCGGGCTTGCTTTGGGTGCGCGCCTTTCCGCCGAGACTTCGACGACCGAGACAAGAAAGGCCCAGATTGCCATCACGCTCGACTTGGAGATGGCCCGCAACTTCCCC
>DASXWB010000224.1:0-10941 GCA_036503915.1 Lacipirellulaceae bacterium
GACGATGCTGATTCTGTCAAGTACGCGAAACTTGCATATAGCGAGCTAGAGGCTTCTGAGGAAGTAAGACTAACTACCGTGTCGAATGTCGATGATTCTTTGGAGAACAGCGAGGACGACGTAGACACAAAAATACTCACGCGGATTCATTCGCTTCCAAACTTAGCAAGAGCAGCTCTGGCGGCAGGTGAGTTTGAAAATGCACATCAGTATGCATCGGAATTACTAACGCTGGCTCGAAGCGAAAGCCTACCCAATCTCGGCTACTCAACTTTCGACTGGCGCTAAGAGCCGATTCATTGTGTCCGCCGCTTCGCTTTTCATTGATGGCAGGACGTGAGCGTATGTATGGCCCCGGAAAAGTAGTCGTCGCATTAAAAATGCCATGCGCATGGGCCAGCGCTTGCAAAGCGCAAATTAGCAAAGCCAAGCCGACAATTATACATGCCCCGCAGATGGCTGCTGTTCAGATCGCCATGCGCTTAGCCAGGCGTTAATGTCAGAAACGAGCACTTCGACAGGCATTCTTTCGCTTTCCGCGAACGAGCCGATCGTTAACTCTAGAGGAACACTACGAGTTCGTCCCAAATAGGAAGTGCCGCGTGCAATCAATCGATCTTCGATCCAAGGGTGCTCGGCGAGCAAAACGGCAAGTGAAGAACGCGCCGTAATCTTTCCTCGCTTAAAAAGCGGCTCTCTTTGGAACATCGTCGCGACGCAGCTAATCGTGAATAGAACGAGCGCCAACCATTCAAAAATGGCCGAATAGCGCATGGGCGAGAAGCCCGCGGGCGTGGCAATGATGGCCAGCTCAAAGGCCACCCGAAGGAGATTTCCCAGACCAATCAAGACCAGGATGGGGAGCACCAGGCGCGGCATCGCGATCACGGTGCGATCGAGCACAGGGAGCAGGCGCTGTGCCACACCCATAATGAGTGTCATCATGAATCCAACGGTGAGGGCATGACGAACGGCGCCCATGTAAGCGTGAGGAAGCGGGTTTCCGGTTTTAACCTCGTACAAGAACCCGCCAGTCATTAGCAGCAAGCTCGTCACCAACCAGAAGAACGCAAGCGGCGGATAAAGGTCCAAAGCAGCGGGGCCTTGCTCAGGGCGCGTCGAGCCGTGACGTCGGCCGACGAAGCCACGGTGTCCGACGACAAAAAGTATTGCACCTGCCGCCAATAACATGCAACCTGCGGCGCTGACAGCGGTATGCCATGCTTTGGCCGTCGCGACGCACAAAATGAGGGTTCCAATATTGTGCGCCCAGTGGGAAAGCTCAATTGCCCAGTCACGAGTAGACCCAATTCGCAGCAATCCAGGCAAAAGCTTCTGGCCGAACCCGTAGATTGAGTTCATGGAAAACCCGAAAACGGCCAGCTCTATCAGCAGCAATCGCTGGGCACTCGAGTACGCTCCGGGCCCGCTTTCGTAGGCCAGCCAGCGCACGTGCAGTGTGACTACCGCCCAAACAGTGAGCCAAAGACCCGAGGCTAGAATGGCGCGCGGCCACGTAGCGCGCCACTTGGAACACAATGCGGCAAATTGCATAGCCCAATACAGTGCTGCCATCGCGAAAAGAGCCGCGGCACTGGCGACGCCCAATTGAGGCACTTTGGCGGAGATGAGAAACCAGATGAAACCGCCGGCAATTCCTAAGAGCATGAGAGCCAGCAGCGTCCGACAAATCCACTTACCAAGCGGATGCCGCACCACTTCTTGCAGCACGGTTCGCAACGAGATACCCAAAATGAAAAGTCCAATGAATCCCCATAGCTGGGCTTCGCCGTGCGCGGTGATGCTTGCCGGGCTGACGGCCTGGAAACGGGCTTCGCTGCCGATGGACCAAAGCATCCAGGCGCCCCAACCCGTTCCCAAACTAAGCGTTATTAGAAGCGCAGAAAGCAAAAAACCGTGGTGTACTCGTCGTGCGTACTGGCTATGCGCTAGATCGAAAATGCGGCAGCGCGTTTATTAATCGAAGCCGGCCTTTTTCTGGAACTGCCCGAATATAGAGGATTTTCCGGGAAACGCCTGTAACGGAGCGATTTAACAGCCGATATGGATAAAAAGGTCCTAATATACTTTGCCCCCCCTTCCGTGCCGGCCACCGAATCGTGAACGGACTCCCGTTGATCGCGTTGCTGCTGGCCGCGACGGCCCTGCTGTGGGCACTTCTTCTCACGCTGCAGACATACGAGCACCGCCGATACGTGCGCGCGTCGCTTCGCAACCCTCCGCACGGCTGGCATGCTCCGCCGGCCGTGCTGGTGTGCGTGCCATGCAAGGGGCTTGATCTTGAGTTGGCCGACAACCTGCGATGTGTTCTCTCGCAGGATTATTCGAAGTATCAAGTGCGATTTATCGTGGACAGCGTCACCGATCCGGCCTGCGCGACGATTCGACAGCTCATGTCCTCATCGCCGGTGCCATGTGAGTTGCTCGTTGCGGGTAGCTGCACCGAGAGCGGGCAAAAGGTACACAACCTGTGCTGTGCGACGGCGAACCTGCCAGCCGAGGTCGAAGTACTCGCCTTTTTCGATTCCGATGCCAAGCCTGCACGCGATTCGTTGGCACGGCTGGTCCACCGAGTTGGGCGCGGAAAATTCAAAGTGGCAACCGGTTATCGCTGGTTTGTGCCGCAACGGCCCACAGCGGCCAATCTAGCGCTTGCGAGCGTCAACGCGGCGGTGGCCGGCCTGCTGAAAGGCCGCGGGTGGAATCTCATTTGGGGCGGCAGTTGGGCTGTTACGCGCGATCTTTTCGAACGTGCGGGAGTTGCGGATGCATGGCGGGGTACGCTCAGTGACGACTTGGTGGCAAGTCGAGTGCTGCGGCTGGCGGGGGCACAGATAGTTTTCGAGCCGGGGTGCATGGCGGCCTCGACGATCGATGCTAGTTGGAAAGAAGCGGCCAGCTTTCTCCGCCGGCAGTTCGTGATTGGGCGATGCTACGCGCCGCACGCGTGGTGGAGCACCCTTCCGCTGATGATGTTGCAGCCGCTGGTCATGTTCGGCGGCGTCGGAGTGGCGTGGGTTTGGGCGCGGCAAGGGAATCCGCTCTGGTTCTCGCCGCTACTGGTGAGCGCGATTTTGTACGCATTGGCGGTCGTCCGCAGTCACTGGCGGCAGGTGACTTGGACTGCTCGCGTAAAGGGCCCGGCAACTTCGTTGCGCGCGGCGGCACTTTTCGATCGCTGGGCTTCGCCACTAAGTTGTCTGTTTGCAGTTGCCACCATGCTAGCGTCGGGCCTTGGGCGGACAATTGTTTGGCGCGGCATCGGTTATCACATGGGCCCGGCGGGGCGGATCACGTTGCTAGGCCGCGTGCCGAACACGCAACAGCAACGCGAGATGCTCGCAGTACATAGGGCACGACTGGATAGGGATCAAGCGGCTGGCAACGCTGCCAATATTCGCAAGTCGGCGGCGACCGGGGGCGCTAATTCGGCACGCGACCGTGAAACGGTAACAGATTCCACAATTTCAGGTCTCCGTAGCATAACGTCGGTCATGGCTGCGATCGATTCAATGCAGCCGACGTTACGTCAGAGTAACCAAGGATAGATTCGCATGCACATTTGCCTGTGGGACACTCGCCAGCGGTTTGTTTCCAAGGATTTTGCCGGCGGGTTTGGCGTGGGGATGTTTCCGGGAGGGAAGAACCTGCGTCAACGAATCGTGAGATGGGGCTACCGCCGTGATCGCCGGCCCGTGCCCCTGAATTTCGCCTACCTGGCGGCCATTTTTCGCCGCCTGGGGCACAGCGTGGAATACTGCGTAGACCGCCTGCCCTCGGATGCCGATCTGTACGTTTTCAACCCCGCGTTGCAGACGATTGACTTAGAGCAAACTGCAATCCGACAGGCGTTAAAACTCTCGCCCCGGCCGCGTGTATTGGTCGTTGGATCAGTCGCCCATACGCTGCCGGATTTGTTTCACTCGGAAGGCGCGACGGTAGTCCGCGGCGAACCGGAGCAGTTGCTATGGAAACTCCCGGAGGCGCTTGAAACCTCCGATCCTGTGTTCAATGTGGGCACGGTCCGCGATTTGGACGCGCTTCCTTGGCCCGATTGGTCGGTCTTCGACGCTGGCCGCTTTGCTATTCATTATGACTTCACACACTTTCCAACCGCTCTCATTCAGCAGAGCCGGGGCTGCACGTTCACCTGCAACTACTGCCCGTACATCATGATCGAGAACAAGACTCGATTTCGCGAGCCTGAGCTGGTCGTCGCGGAAATGCTGCACGGGATGCGGCAGCACGGTTTCAAGTCGTTCAAGTTTCGGGATCCGCTGTTTGGGCTGGATCGGCAGCGTGCGTTACGACTGGCGGAATTAATTGGCAAGCTGCCGCGGAAGATCCAGTTCTCAATTGAAAGCCGGATTGACCTGCTCCGTCCGGAGACGCTTGGCGCCCTCAAGGAGGTGGGCCTCACGGCGGTGACCGTGGGCATCGAAACGCCCCACGAGGACACGCTGCGTCACTACAAGCGAGTGCCAATCAAGGATGATAAGCAGCGTGAATTTATCCAAAACTGCCGGCACTTGGGAATCCGTACTGTGGCGGGATTCATGATTGGTTTCCCCTGCGATACGGAACAGTCGATCAAAAGGGTGCTCGCGTATGCGCGAGAGGTTAATCCCACTTTTGCTAACTTTAACATCGTTACGCCGTATCCAGGCACGCAATTCTTTGCCGAAATGAAGTCCCAGATCGCCGACCGCGACTTCGGCAAGTACGACGTCTATCATGCAGTTCTTAAATACGAGCACCTCACGCCGCAGCGCGTGATGGAGCTGCATGGCTGGTGCTTCGAGCGATACTATTTTCGGATGCGATATCTGCGGGCGAACGCGCACTTGTTGTGGCCATGGTTGCGGAAATTGGGGCTAGGGCCGTTGGAAAGGGAAGGGAGCGAATGCGATGCGCGGGCTACCGGCAAAATCGATTTGCCGCCGAAATGCGGAACAGCACCACACGCAAATCAGCGTGGAGCTGCCTGACACTGAGTCAAGTTTTTGAAGTCAAGAGATAAGTCACGAGTGACACACGGCTGTTCTTGACGCCCTCGAATTGCATGCATTTTCACGGATAAATCGGCCATGAACAATTTTGCCCGAGCAATTCGGCTCTCCTTGGAGTTTCGCGCGACAATAGTGGGACTCTGCGTGTGCTCCGTCATGGTGGCTTTTTTTTGGGGGGCAAATGTGACCGCGGTCTATCCGTTTGTCGAGGCGGTTTTTCGCGGCGACTCGATGCACGAATGGGTCAGCCACCAAATCGAAGCCACGAATGACAATATCCGGCAGTTAGAGACCGAGCTGACGCAATTGCGTGAGGCACGGCGCAGCGCGCCGGCCTCCGAGAAAGCCAACATCGATTTCCAAATCAGCTACAGTGAGAGCCGACTGGTTGCCGAGCGTCGCGCGCTCGACGGCGTGCGCTGGCTGGAACCCTATATTCACCGCTATCTGCCGAACGACGCTTTTCGCACGCTGATCTTTGTCGTCTCGTTTATCATGATCAGCACGCTGCTGAAGGGAATGTTTCTCACCGCGCAAACCCTACTTGTCGCGCGGCTCAGCAATCAAACGGCGATGCGATTGCGTAAGCAGTGTTATGCGCGCACCCTGGCGATGGACATGTCCGGTTTCGAAGAAGGGCGAACGGGCGACTTAATGAGCCGCTTCACGGGCGATGTACACGCAATTGGCGCCGGGATTCGCGCGGTCTACGGAAACTCGCTGCTGGAACCCTTGAAGATGTTGGCCTGTCTGGCGGGAGCAGCTTTCATTAGCTGGCGGCTGTTGTTGTTTTCGTTATTAGTCACGCCGCTGCCGTTCGTCCTGATGTATCGCCTGGCACGCGCGATCAAGCGGGCTAACCGTCGCGTCCTTGAGGAGACCGCCCTGTTTTATAACCGACTGGCGCAGACGTTTACCGCTGTGCAGGTTGTGAAGGCCTTTGCGATGGAACGCTGGGAACGCGGCCGGCTTCGCATCGAATTGCTCCGGCTATATCGCAAATCGATGCGGGTCGCTGGATTGGACTCACTCACCCGGGTGAATACCGAGGTCTTGGGCGTCGGCGTAATTTGCCTCGCCATTCTCGCGGGCGGCTATCTCGTGCTCAATCAAGAGACGCATTTGTTGGGGCTTAATATGGCCGACCGGCCGCTAAGCTTCGGCGCGCTGATGGTCTTTTATGGATTCTTGATCGGCACGAGCGATCCGGCCCGCAAATTGTCAGGAGTAATCAGCAGCCTGCAAGCAGGGTCTGCCGCTGCCGACCGCGTGTACGCGTTGCTCGATTGTCAACCGACCATCGTGGACCCGCCGAGACCGAGGCGTCTTGCCACCGCCAATCGAGATATCGAGTTTCGCGATGTGCATTTCCATTACCGGCCAGAAGAGCCGGTGTTGCGCGGCATTGATTTGAGGATCCCGCACGGCGAGACGCTCGCCATCGTGGGGCCAAACGGCTGCGGCAAGAGCAGCTTGGCGAAACTCATCCTGCGTTTTTACGATCCGGTTCACGGCTCGGTCCAGCTCGGCGGCATCGATCTGCGCCAACTGCGGCTCCGCGAGCTGCGTAGCCAAATAGGCACCGTGACGCAACACACGTGTTTGTTCGACGACACGCTGATGAACAATATTCGTTATGGCAGCCCGCACGCGAAGCCGACTGAAGTAATCGCCGCTGCCGAGCGGGCCCACGCTCACGGATTCATCGAGCAAGCGCTGCAGCATGGCTATGAGACCCAGATCGGCGAGGCGGGCGGACGGTTATCGGGCGGCCAACGACAGCGTATCGCGCTGGCCCGCGCAATCCTTCGCGATCCCGCCATTCTCATCCTCGACGAAGCGACAAGTCAGGTAGACATGGAAAGCGAACACCTCACGCATCAAACACTCCAACAATTCAAGGCGGGTCGTACTATCATTCTTATTACCCACCGCTTGACGACTCTTGCACTCGCCGATCGTATCCTGGTGATGGAGAAGGGCCGCGTCTGCGACTTGGGTACACACCGCGAGCTCGTCACGCGATGCGATCTCTACAGGCGGCTCTATGATGTGAGCCTCAAATCGGCCGCGTAACAGGCAAAGCTTAAAAGGCGCCGATGTGCGTGCGATGTTCCGCGCAGCGCCGCAACCCGACCGACTGAACTCTCGAATCGACCTACCGTCAAGACCAAGAACCGAGCTGGCAGCCCTGGCAAGCGTCAGGGCTTTCTTCGCGACTAGGACGAATCGGGCGCGATTGGATGTCGACGTGCAGCAGTGCCCGTTCAGCGGGAATTAGAGCGGCAAGAAATAGTCCAACGGCCGCGTAATAACCGCCTTCGTTCTCGCGAGCGAGCAACTTCGCAAAGGCGGGCACCCACCACGCGACATGTTCCTTAAGAAAACGAACCTGCGCCTTGCGGCAGATCGTTAAGAGCTCGCCACGATTGTCGAGATGGTCACTGATCGCGCGCCGTTCGAGTCCTAACAGGGACGCCATAAACTCCAATTCCAGCGCGACATGGTCCGGACGTTCTGCGCGTCCATTGGCAATCGTGAGTCCAAATGCTTCGTAGAAGCCGTTGATATCCGCCAGACTGTTGGACCGCTGGAACGTAAACTTACTAGCGATGTACTCGGTTTCGTAGGGCGGACAGGCGCTGCCAACTACGAGCCCAAAGGTGTTTTCGAATTCCGCGTTGAGTGCATCATGCGACTTTGGCAATCGCTGCAGCACCGTGCCAGGGTCAAGAAGTTCAACGGGCCGCTCGCCGATGCCTAGTTCAACTAATCTGACCTCGGGCAAACTGCGGACCAAAGCTGCCGCTTGGAATAGCAGCCGGTCGTTGGCAGCGTACCTTAACTGTTGCCACGAACCTGCGCGTGGATCGACAAGTGACAACGCGGCAAAGCGGTAAAGCGCCTGTCGTGCCATATTCACGGTGACGTCAAAATCAACTGTTTCGTGCTTAGTCGTTGCCATGCTTCTCTCTAGACTCGCGGGGAACGTCATGTACAGGACTGGTCGGAATGTAAAGGGGAATGCTTCGTACTAAAAAACAGAATAGGTTTCGAAAAAATTCGTTATGGCCGCGGGTGGCTGGGGGGGTGGAGCCTCACCCTCCCAATTCATCAAAGGCTCACTACCTTTCCCCCAGCCACCCGACGCTTTCAATATTTTTTTAATTGCTAAATTGAATTGACATGGACTTCGGCCGGCCGCTCGAACTTTGGCTCTTCGACCGTGACGCGCGCGACTTCTTCGCCGAGTTTGTTGTAGCCAACAATCGTGTCGTTAAATAACTCTTGCGTCTTGGTCTGGCCGTTGGGCATGGTCACTTCGATTTCGCCGACCTTTGGCCCCTGCTCAATTTCGAAGCGATACACGATTTGCCGATTCGCTCTGAACAGCTGCAAGACGGAGAGCAACTCGCGGTCGGGACAACTGTATTGCTCAATCGCATGGTCCACGCCCGGGCCGAACATCTGGATGAGGTAGCCGCGCGGTACCCAGCGCGGCGGGATGTAAAAGCCATTAGGCTCTGTCCCGAATTGCGGATAAAGCGGTAACGCGACCTGACGTTCGCGAATCAAGAAGTAAAGCGGGTTCTTAGGGTCGCTGGCCCAGCTCCCGTCTTCGGCAATTTGCACGAGGCCCTGCAGTCGTATTTTGCCGACGCAGGCACTCATACAGCGAGTTTCCGCCGGTGCGCCGGTTGGACTGATCGCCGGATCTTTACCTTCCAATCGCGGATAGCAGGCCACGCACTTTTCGCTCGTTCGGGTCGTCGGCCGATACATGGCTTTTTTGTACGGGCAGCCTTCGACACATTTGCGATAGCCGCGGCAACGACTTTGGTCAATGAGCACGACTCCATCTTCCGGTCGTTTGTAAATCGCGTTGCGCGGACAGGACGCGAGGCAACCTGGATAAGTGCAGTGATTGCAGATTCGGGCCAAGTGAAAGAACCAGACTTTGTGTTCCGGTAATTGGACGTCGCCGCCGAATTGACCGGCCGATTTGAAATGATCGCCGGTCGGAGTGTCTTCATAAATATTGGGCGAGCGCCATTCATCGTCGGCTGGCAAATAGCCTAGCGCTTGCTGCGGGCCATCGGGACGTGGCTTCTTATCCGCAGCATCGAAAATAGTCATGCCGTCGAATACGCCGTAGGGCTTCTTCGCGGCCTCTTTCTCAGTGGCGTCCCAAACTTGGCCGCCCGGATTTGCCTCTTCCAGCATGGCCAAGAGCTTGGCATCCCAATGCTGTGGATAGCCGCCATAGGGCTTCGATTCCACGTTGTTCCACCACATCAGCTCTTGGCCTTTCGAGAAGGTCCACGTGCTTTTGCACGACATGGTGCAGGTTTGGCAGCCGATGCAGCGGTTCGGGTTAAAGATAAAGGCAAATTGCCATTGCGGGTGCCTCTCCTCGAACGGATAAGACATCTCGCGGCCAATCTGCCAGTTGTAAACTGAGGGCATGGAATTTCTCCGTTAGGCCTGCCGGCTGATTTGCACCAACCGCTCAGACGGCGGCTCCGTTTCTTTTGCCTTGATTCGCATCACGCCACAGCGGCTGATGATGTGGCTGACGCGCCGGTGCAGTTCTTGTTCGCCGAGTGCACGCCGCAAACCATAGAACGCCGTATAGTTTGAATCGAGTGACAGCTGCATGATGGCCGCTGCCCCCCAGCCGATCCGCGCATACTCCTCGACCAGGATTCGCAACATCAACTCCGGGTCGCCGGGAATTTCAAACGCTTGCATCTCTAGTGGGTCATCCGGAAGGATCTCGCGCGAGGCGGGATGAATCTTTGGAGCCGCATTAGGATTCGCGTCGTTCATGGATGACTCCGTCGGTTCAAGTGTTAACCAACACGTATCCGCCGCTCAGGTATTTTTGGTTTTGGTCGGTCGCTTCGCCCGGACTGTAACCAGACCGCGCCGGTTTCCAGATGCCAACGCCGCCCAAACCGCCATCCTCCGCTTTTGTAATGCGAATGAGCGTTTCCTTCGGCACCGTGTTGACTGCATGGTTGTCCACGTCGAAACCAAACGTGAACTCCATGGCGACCGTGCGCTTATGGAATAACGTGTCCGTCTGATGCATCGGCATTAGCCAGTTACGCGTAATGCTCTGGTGGGACCCGTAGCGATAACTGGCCTGGTAACCGGTATCGGCGGAAAGTGCCCGACCGTCGGGCCGAGTTTCGTGCGCTTTGACCGTGCGTTCGGTGGCGATCCAGCCTGTGTGCTTCATGATCGTGAAGTTATATGGCAGGCCCGGATTGAACTTCACGCGCACTAGGCAGCGAAACGCCTTGTGCCGTGGGCCTGTGTCGTCCTTCCAACCGATGTACGGCCGGTCCAACTCATTGGCATCGACCCACACGTAGTCGCCATCGTTGATGCCGAGCTGCTTGGCGGCCTCAGGGTTCATGATGATCTCGCGATCGCCAACGCCCGGCGCCCGCTTATCCGTGCGATGCGGGTCGCCGAAGTTGTCGCTCCAGATCCAGTTCCAATCGACCGTGGACCAGGACGAGTGCGTCGAGTGCCGGCTCTTAGGCGTCGTGCAGAAGAACGTGTAACCCTCTTTCCAAAGGGGGTTGACTGTCTGCTTCGCTTCGGCCCAGGGCATCTTGACGTTGCGGATTTGCCGCAGGTCAGGATCGGTGGTATCGAGCGCGATGCCGTATTCAACGGGCCGGATAAACGGACTTGTCGAAACGATCACGTTCGGCAGATACGGCGTGGCCTCGACACCTTCGCGGTGAACGATGAGATTCTCGCCATACTCGATGGCTTCGGGGAGATCGCAGTAGCTGTGAAGCCGCCCGCTGTCGGTATAGAACGGAATCGAATCGTGAACCTGCTCCCAGAACGGCACGCGTGGATAGGTGCGGAAGAGCATGAGCGCGGCTCC
>DASXWB010000225.1:0-3648 GCA_036503915.1 Lacipirellulaceae bacterium
CGTGTCGCGTCGTGGCTCAATCGTTACCGTCGCATCCTCGTGCGGTGGGAAAAGAAAGTTGCCAACTATGAAGCTCTGTTGCATCTTGTATTCGCCCACATCCTGTGGCGGAATTCCTGAGGTTATGGGATAAGCTCTAAGCGAAATTGGAATTGCACTTGGATCAAATGAGTACGTTATCGCCTAATTTACGAAAAGCTGCGGTGCTCATTCGCAGCCTCGACGCGGACTCCGCCGCGAGCCTGCTGGCTCAACTTTCGGTCGAGGAAGCCGACGCTTTGCGCGCAGCGGCTCAAGCACTCGGGCCGATCGATCCGGAGGAGCGTGCCGATGTAGCGGCCGAATTTCGCCGTGCGGCGCCGATTGCCGCGAAGCCGGCAGCCGACAGCGTCGAGCTGCACCTCTCGCGGCAACCGGAAACAGATCCAATCGCCCCGCCGCCACTTCGACCAGCAGCGGCTGCCGCGAAGCGATTCGAGTTCCTCGAAGATGCGCCAATGAATGCGCTCCTGCCCTACCTGTCGCGCGAACATGTGCAAACGATCGCCGTGGTGCTGTCGCATCTCGCGCCTGCGCGCGCGGCAGCCGTGCTGGCCGCGCTGCCCCAAAAGCTTCAGGCGGACGTGATCGAGCGGCTCGCGCTTCTCGGCGATACAGATCCCGAAAGCGTCGTCGTCGTGGAGCGTGAACTGGCCGACTGGATGGCCAAGCGGTCGATCGGTCGCTCGACGAGGCCGCGCGGCAGCGGCTCGGTGGCATCGATTCTGGCGGCCGCAGATGCAAAGACTCGCGGCGAAATCATGGCCAACCTCCGCACGAACAAAGCGGTCCTGGCTCGGCGGCTGGCGATCGCAGAACCAGTAATCCATCGGCGAGCGGCCAATCAGTCGATCCCAGCGCGCCCGGCGATCGTTCGTGACGCTTTATCAACGGAAGCCGATCGCGCTGCCGCTCCGCGGCGCGTGCGGCGGCCACCGAAACCCGCGCCGGCACCATTGCCGCCACTGAATTTCGATGCGCTCGTCGAGTTGAACGATCGCATGCTGGCGGCCTTGCTGCGCCAGGTGGAGCCGAATGTGCTGGCGCTTGCCCTAGTCGGTTCGCGCGACGGATTCATCGATCGAATCTGCGGCCAGATGCCGCGGCGCGCGGCGCGGGAATTTCGCCGTCGGTTGCGACAAATCGGGCCGACGCGCCTCAGCGACGTCGACGCAGCTCAGCAAACCGTGGCGCGCATCGCGGCCCAATGCATCGCGGCCCAGCGAACGAAACCTCTTGCACGGGCAGCATAGACAAACAACGAAGCATTCTCGATGGCCACGATCATTCGCCAAGACAGCGCGACCACAACCACCGTGGAACAAGCGGGCCAGCCCGTGGCGTTCCGCTTCGCCGACATGCGCGGCCAAGCCGACAACTACGTGGAGACGGTGCGCCGCGAAGCGACCAAGATCGTCCAGCAGGCACACAGCCAGGCCGAGCAGATTCGCCGCCAGGCCGAGGCGGCGGGCCGGAAGGCGGCTGAAGCGGCAGCCGAACGAACGCTGGAGGAAAAAATCGGCAAGCGGATGAATTCGCTGGTGCCCGCGCTGGAGCAACTTGCCGCGCAGATCAACGACGCCAAAGGCGAGCTGCTCGCGCATTGGGAGCGTTCGGCGCTGCACGTCACTACGGCAATCGCGGAGCGCGTCATCCGCCGGCGGCTGGAAAGGGAACCTGAAATCGCGCTCGATGTGATTGCCGACACACTGCGATTGGCCACCGGCTCGGCCGACATCACGCTGCATGTCAACCCGGTCGATTACGAGAACCTCGGCTCGCAGATTGCGCGCTTGGCGTCGACCCTGTGCCGCCTCGCGCCTAGCCAAATTATATCCGACCCTGAGATTTCAGCCGGGGGCTGCCGCGTGGCGACGAAGTTCGGTGAGATCGACGAGCGAATTGAGGCACAGCTGCGGCGCATCGAACAAGACTTGGAGTGACAAATGTGTCAGCGTCAGGTGTCACGCCTTAGGGTTTGACACTGACACCTGAAACCTGACACCTAAACGAACATGGCCACGATGCTGCTCGACACGTTGAATTCGACCATGACGGCCTCACTCACGGGTAGTGTCGTCGAGACAGTCGGCATGACGGTGGCAGTCGCGGATTTTCCGGCGCCCGTTGGCGCAGTAGTTTCGATCGAGCGCGAAACGGGCCTGCCGGTCGAAGGTGAGGTCGTCGGCTTTCGCGACGATGCCACGATGGTGTACCTGATCGCCGCTACTGCCGGTGTGCGACGCGGCAATCGGGTGAAACTGGTGCGTACGAGTCGCTCGCTGCGCGTTGGCCCGGCGCTGCTGGGGCGAATCATCGATGCGCGCGGCCGGTGCATCGACGGTCGGCCGCAGCCCTTGGTGCCCGATCGCGTGCGGCAGGATCGTCAACCGCCGCCGCCTACCGAGCGTCCGCGGATTCGACAGCCGCTGGCCACCGGCGTGCATGCGATCGATGCGCTGCTCACGTGCGGCCGCGGGCAGCGGCTGGGAATTTTTTCCGGCTCGGGCGTGGGCAAAAGCGTTCTCCTAGGCATGATGAGCGGCGGCACGAATGCCGACGTCATCGTGACTGCGCTGGTTGGCGAGCGCGGCCGCGAGGTGAACGAGTTCATCGGGCGCGACCTCGGCCCCGACGGATTGAAGCGCAGTGTCGTCGTCGTGGCGACGAGCGACGAACCGGCGATTGCGCGCGTGCACGCGGCGTTCACTGCCACCGCGGTGGCCGAATACTTTCGCGACGAAGGACAGCAAGTACTTTTGCTCATGGATTCGATCACACGGCTGGCGATGGCCCAGCGCGAGATCGGCCTGGCGGCCGGCGAGCCGCCGACGACGCGCGGCTACCCGCCCTCGATGTTCGCCCTGCTGCCGCGGCTCGTGGAGCGAGCCGGACGGGCGCGCGCGGGCAGCATCACCGCGTTCTACACGGTGCTCGTCGAGGGCGACGATGAAAATGAACCCGTGGCCGACACCATGCGCGGGCTGTTGGACGGGCACGTGTGGCTCTCGCGCAAGCTGGCCAGCCGCGGCCATTATCCGGCAATCGACATCCTGGCGAGCATCAGCCGGCTCATGAAAGACGTCACCACGCCCGAGCACCAGGCGGCCGCGCTCACGATTCGCCAATTGCTGGCCGCGCATGCCGAACACGAGGATTTGCTCGCGATCGGCGCCTACCGCCGCGGCACAAACCGCGCGGTAGACGCCGCGGTTGAAATGCGCGACGCGATCGACGGATTGCTACGGCAAGCGGTCGACAAGTCGTCGGCGTTCGAAAGCATCGTCGAGCAGCTTATGAGTTTGTCGAACCACGCTCAGGCCAAAATGAGTGGAGCGTAGGTCAGGTTTTCCAACCTGACGATTGAGGACAAAGCCGTCAGCCTGGAAACCCTGACCTACGACGATGCCCAAATACAAATTCCGCCTGAGAACATTGCGAAAAGTGCGCCAAGCGCGGCGCGACGAGCGGCGCATTGCCTTGGCCGAGGCGTTTCAGGCCCGCGAGCTGCTGGACGAGCGCCAGGCCGACCTGGCTACGGAGCAAACGGAGCTGCGCGCGTTGCAGCGGTCGGCCTGTCGCTCGTCCAGCAGCTCGCGGGCCTGAAAC
>DASXWB010000226.1:0-3073 GCA_036503915.1 Lacipirellulaceae bacterium
TCGATACATCGCGCGGCGACGGCATGATTGACGCGTACTTCAAGAGTGAAACGGAAAAGCTAGCCAAGAGTTGCCTGGCGGACATCCAGACGCTCGAGGACTGGACCGCGCGGCGGCCAACCTTTCGCCGCCAGCTCGAAGAAATGTTGGGGCTCGATCCGTTGCCGGAGCGCACGCCGCTGGCCGCGGCTGTTACCGGGACGCTGGATCATCCGGAATTCGTGGTCGAGAAGCTGCATTTTCAATCGCGCCCGCGACTTTATGTAACGGCGAATCTATACGTGCCGAAGAATCGTGCAGGCCACTCCCGGCCATTCTGTACGTGTGCGGCCACAGCCCGGCCAAGGAGGACGGCGTCAGCTATGGAAACAAGACCAAGTACCAGCACCATGCCGCATGGTTTGCGCGCCACGGTTACGTGTGCATGGTGATCGACACGTTGCAGCTCGGCGAGATCGAAGGCATCCACCACGGCACGTATCGCGAGAACATGTGGTGGTGGAACGCCCGCGCGTACACGCCGGCTGGCGTCGAGGCCTGGAACGCCATCCGGTCGCTGGATTATCTCCAGTCGCGTCCCGAGGTGGATGGCGAGCGGCTGGGCGTCACGGGCCGTTCCGGCGGCGGCGCGTATAGCTGGTGGCTGGCCGCGCTCGATGACCGCGTGAAAGCGGCCGTACCGGTGGCCGGTATCACGAATCTTGAGAATCACGTTGTCGACGGTTGCGTCGAAGGCCACTGCGACTGCATGTACCAAGTGAACACGTATCGCTGGGATTACGCGCAGGTTGCGGCGCTCTTGGCGCCAAGGCCGCTCTTAATTGCCAACACCGACCGGGATGAGATTTTTCCGCTCGACGGCGTGCTGGACGTCCACACGAAAGTCCGCCGGCTGTACGAATTGCACGGCCATCCCGAGCGGCTGGGCCTCAACATCGCCGCCGGCGGGCACGACGACACGCCGCCGCTGCAGGTGCACGCATTCCAATGGTTTACTCAGCATCTCAAACAGGAAGCCGGACGCATCGACGCCGGGGCGGAGCCGCTCTTTGAACTTCAGCAGCTAAAAGTATTCGACGAGCTGCCGACGGATGCAATCAACTCGCGCGTTCATGAAACCTTCGTCCCGCTTGCCCCTGCCGCCACCGTGCCTGGATCATCCGATGAATGGGCAGCCGAATGCGCTCGTTTGCGGCAATTGCTTTTGGAAAAATGCTTTCGCGGCTGGCCGCAATTGGAACGCGATACTCCACCGCCGATTCGCAAGGCTTTTGAATCCAATGCGGAGAAAGTGGCCTTGCAGGCTTACGATTTCGCAGGTCAGAACGACATCACATTGCAGTTGTATCTCATCGCGCCTGCCGGAGTTCCGCTGGCAGAACTTGAAGCGATCGAGCTCCGGCTGCTCGATGCCGCGGGATGGGTCGACTTCCTGGCGGCGATGAGAGCCGAGTTTGCCGGCCGGTTCGAACACGAGGGCCCCGGCGAGCCGGATGCCGAAAAGTATGCGAGCCTGATTCAGCCGCTCGCGTCGCGAAAAAATGCGTTGGCTTTCGTCGCGCCGCGCGGCATCGGCCCGACGGCCTGGAATGCCGATCGTGAAACGCATATTCGTCGCCGCTTTATGCTGCTCGGCCAAACGCTCGACGGCATGCGCGTGTGGGACACGCGCCGCGCGATCCAGGCAACGCGAGCGATCGAGGGCCTGGCAAACACTTCGCTTCGGCTGCGGGCCAACGGCGATATGGCCGGTATCGCGCTATATGCCGCGTTGTTCGAGCCACGAGTCGTGCGACTAGTGCTATATGGCTTGCCCAAGTCGCATCGCAAAGGCCCCGACTTCCTTAACGTACTGCGGGTGCTCGACGTACCGCAATCCGTCGCGATGGTGGCGGAGAATTCATCCGTTGTCATCCATCAAAACGGCAGCCGTGGATGGGAGTATGCGATCGCGATCGCCGAGAAGTTCGGATGGAGAGACAATATCAGGATCGAACCAGCCGCCGACGCAGAGTAACCGAAGCGCGAGCGAGGAAGATAACTCAAACGTGCTCCTTCGCTCGCTTGGCTTCGGGCTAGTATGCTACTTCGCCGCGTCGACAGGCGATGGCTGCGATGTCTCCGCTTGCCAGCGAGTCACGTCGAGCGAAAGCAACTTGCGCTCGGAGCGGCAGATGCAGCGCAGGTCTTCGCGCACTTGAAATGCCGCGTCGACGATCCGCGGGTCCCACTGTTTGCCGGCCCCTTCGCGCAAGATGGCGTCGAGCCGTTCATCGGGGATGCCGTTGCGGTAGGGCCGGTCGCTGGACATGGCGTCCATCGAATCGGCCACCGCGACGACTCGCGCCAGGAACGGTGTCTGCTCTTCTTTGAGTCCGTCGGGGTAGCCGGCGCCGTTCCACGCTTCATGGTGATGGCGCACGACCGGCATGACCTTGTCGAGCTGCTTGACGCCGTCCAGAATCCGGCAACCCAGCTCCGGATGCGTCTTGATGTGCTCCAGCTCGGCCGGCGTGAGTGGGCCCGTCTTTCGCAGAACCTGGTCGTCGATGCCGATTTTGCCGATGTCGTGCAGCAAGCCCGACAGGTAAATCGTATTGAGGTCCTCTTGGTTGCAACCTAGCTGTCGGGCCAGGCACACGGCCAGGCGGGCCACGCGATCGCTATGACCGCAGGTGTACGGGTCCTTGGCGTCAATCGCCGAGGTCAGCGCCCGCACGACGCTGCCGAAGAATTCCGACTGCTCGTGATACAGGGCAATGTTTCCGCAATGGATGCCCAAGATCGTGGCCATGCTGGCCATCAGGCAGGCTTCCACGGTGCCGAACTCCGCCTCGCTGTTGGTGACGTCGCCGCCACCGTTATGGTTGAGCGCCAGCAGCCAGCCGAAGACGCGGTTCCCTTCGCGGATCGGTACGGAAATGATTTCGCGAATTTCGGGGTAGAACCAGGTGGGCGAGCTGGTGGCGCCGCGGTTGAGCACGAGCGGCTCGCTGGCCACGCGCGGGCCAAGCCGCTCAATGAACCGGCCGAATTCACTCTCCGCGAGTGGGCATTTGCCGTGCGCGATAAG
>DASXWB010000227.1:0-3239 GCA_036503915.1 Lacipirellulaceae bacterium
GTCCGGGGCATTCGCCCCCGCAATTGGAACCAGATCATTCAATCCGCCAAGCAGGCCTTGCTACAACTCACCAGTGAAGATGTTGAAAACTCATTCTTGCACTGTGGATACGAGACTACGTAAAAAAGAAACTTGCTCTAGCATGCGCAAAACCGGTCGATGTTCGGAACAGCGTCTAGCGATGATGTCGATTTCTAAAGTATCGATTGCGCAAAACTCAATTGCAAGACTTTCGTTCAAGCCAATAACGGCGTAAGTTCGCGTGCCTCAGCAGATTTGCTGAAGCAACAGGCGCAGCTCGTCGGCGGTTTCGGGTCGGACGACGCGCGCAACCTCTGCCCCGTCTTTGAGGAAGATGGCGGTAGGCCAGAGTTTTACGCGGAACGAGCGGCCGAGCGGTCGGCCGGGGCCGTCTTCCACTTTGATATGCGTGACCATCGGAAATTCAGCGAGCGCTGCAGCGATGGCCGGCGCGGCCGCCTGACAATAGCCGCACCAACCTGTGCCGAACTCTAAGAGAATCGGGCCGGTGGTGACGTCGATTTCTTCGCGCTTGGGGCCAGGATTCTGATATTCAGTGGGCATGGTCGGCGCGGCCCTCGTGATTGGGACGGTCACGATCCCGAGAATTTGTACGTTCCCGGGCGGGCGATTGGGGGAATATCGTAGGATGCGACGTCATAGGATTCGGGGCCGAGGCGTGTGGTCGATTTCATGGCTTGTTCCCAAGTGACTTCGTGGCCGCTATAGACCGCTTCGCGCCCGATAATGGCCGTCATTGTGCTTTCAGCAATGTTTTGCGCCTCGTTGATGGGTTTGCCGGCACGAATGCTGGCGATGAGGTTCTGGTGCTCTTGCTGGTAGGCGCTCGGGACGCGCTCGCGGTAGCGCCACTGCTCGCCGGCGGCAGGCGCGATGAAATTGGCGCAGTTGGTCGTGCCGCTTGTGCCGCGGACCCACTCACCCACGATGTCCTTGCAGCCGTTGATCTGACGGCATTGGCTGAACATGGTGATGCCGTTGGGATACTCGTACTCGACGGCGAAGTGATCGAAGATGTGTCCGTGGCGCTTGCCGCGTCGCGACTGCCGGCCGCCGAGGCCCGAGACCGCTTTAATCGGGTGCGTGCCGAGGACCCAATTCATCACGTCCAGGTTGTGCACGTGCTGCTCGACAATGTGATCGCCGCCCAGCCAGGTGAAATAATTCCAGTTGCGGAGCTGCCACTCGAGGTCGCTCCAGCCGGGTATGCGGTCGATGACCCAGATCTGGCCGCCGTTCCAGTAACACTTGGCATAGATCGGCTCACCGATCGCGCCGTCGTGGACCCGCTTGACGGTTTCGCGATAGTCGGACGAATGGCGGCGCTGGGTCCCCGCAGCGATGCCGAGGTTTTTCTCCTTGGCGAGCTGGCCGGCTTCGATCACGGTTTTCACGCCCGGCACGTCGACGGCGGCGGGCTTCTCCATGAAGACGTTCTTGCCCGCTTCGATGGCCGCTTTGAGATGCGCCGGCCGGAAGTGCGGCGGCGTGGCGAGGATAACGTAATTAATCTCGGGGTTGGCGAGCAGTTTTTCGTAGGCGTCGAAGCCGATGAAGCACTGGTCGTCCGGAACGCGGAGCTTGATGCGTTCGAGATTGCGGTTGCAGCGCTGGAGCCGCTCCTCGAACAAGTCGGCCAGCGCGAGCACCTGGATGTCGCGCTTGGCGACGGTCGCCCCTTCGGCGACGTCCTCGGTATGGTAGCCTTTCTCTGGGTAGATACTTTTGTAAGCGGCGCCCACGGCGTCGAGCAGTGCGCCGGTACCTCGACCGCCACAGCCGATGAGGCCGATTTTGATGCCGGGCGGGTTGTCGCTTCCACCTGCATGAACATGGGGAACTTGCAGTGCAGCGACCGTCCCGGCAACGACGGCGGACGATTGTTGAATGAAACTTCGGCGGGACACTTCGCGATCGGTTTGGGATGAATGTGATTTCATTGCTTTTGGACCGAGAAAAAAGTCGACGCTGGTTGAGTCCGTTTTCAGCCAATTAGTTTAATGAAGCTTGGCATGCAGAGTAAACCAAAAAACGCGCGGGCCGTACCTAAATTCAGCGCCGCACGTTCATTTTGCAACACAAAATGGCGGAGAAAACCGCATAGTGTGCTGGCAACTTGACGGGTTGGCGGCGGTCGAGGGACGATGACGGCATGCGCGGGCAATTGCCATATTGCGGATCAGTTTTGATTGTTGTTGCGGTGGCGGCGTCAACGGCGGCGCAGGAACATGCGCCCCCGATCGCCGGGGCGACCTCGCCTGTCGAGATCATGCGGCCTGCACGCCCGGCCGTGGAAAAGGGGCTTCGATTTCTTGCGGAGCGGCAGTTAGAGGACGGTGCGTTTGCAACGGGCGGCTATGGCCGGAATGCGGCCGTGGTGGCTCTGGCGGGAATGGCCTGGCTGGCCGAGGGCAGCACTCCCGGACGCGGGAAGTACGGCGTCGAGGTTGCGCGCGCGGCCGATTATTTGCTCGAACATGCTCAGGAGAGCGGGTTCATTTCCGTCGAAGGGGCGATGAGCCATGGCCCGATGTATGAGCATGGTTTCGCGACGCTGTTTCTGGCCGAGGTGTATGGCATGTCGCCGCGGGACGACCTGCGAGAAAAGCTTGCCGCAGCCGTCGACTTGATCGTACGCACGCAGAACGACGAGGGAGGTTGGCGGTATCAGCCGCGGCGCGAGGACGCGGATCTTTCCGTGACGGTTTGTCAGGTGATGGCGCTGCGGGCGGCGCGAAACGCGGGACTGGCGGTGCCGAACGAAACAATAGAGCGAAGCATCGATTACGTAAAACGCTGCCAGAACGCGGATGGAGGTTTTCGTTACCAGCTACTCGGCGGGGAGAGCGCGTTCCCGCGCTCGGCTGCAGGCATCGTGGCGCTCTATAGCGCCGGGATTTATGAAGGGCGCGAAATCGAGCGCGGGCTGGTATATATCGACCAGTTTTTGCCGCGCGCAGGCGAATTCGGCCAGAATTCGCATTTCTTCTACGGCCACTATTATGCCGTGCAGGCGATGTGGCTTTCCGGCGGCGAGCGCTGGGAGCGATGGTATCCGGCGATTCGCGATGTACTCGTTGCCAGGCAGCAGCCGGACGGTTCATGGGCGGATCCGATCTGTTTCGAATACGGAGCGGCGATGGCGTGCATCGTGCTGCAGATGCCGGACAATAGCGTCCCGATCTTTCAGCGGTGAG
>DASXWB010000228.1:0-2136 GCA_036503915.1 Lacipirellulaceae bacterium
GTTCAAGTTCGCACTACGCCTGATCGCACGCTTGGGGCGATTAAGCTACAATTGCGGACTGCTCGTCTTGCCTTCACGGGCATCCGTTCAGGAGGGGCTGAAATGGACATCTACATAGTTGCGGCAGTGCTGGGCGGCACGGTGCTGGCATTTCAGTTTTTGCTGATCTTCCTGGGGTGGGGTGACGACGGCGCGGATGTGACAGTCGATGGTGCTGCCGATGCCGCGGCAGCCGGCCATGTCGCGACCGACGGTCAGGCCACTTGGCAGGAAGCGGCCGACGCCGATTTGGGCCATCCGGGCGGGCATTGGTTTTACGAAGTGTTGTCGCTGCGGACATTGAGTGCGGGCGTGACGTTTTTTGGTTTGGGCGGCAAAGCGGCGCAAGGGTTCGGCTATCCGCCGATAGGCTCATTCGTGGTGGCTTGCGCCGCCGGTTTAGCAGCGCTCTACGGGATGTATTGGCTGTTCATGCAGGCGTATAGGATGCAACACGCCGGGAATGAAAACATCCGCAACGCGGTTGGCGCGACAGCCACTGTGTACGTGCCGATTCCGGGCAAGCGCGCCGGCGCTGGGAAAGTCACTTTCCGAATGCAAAACCGACTTGTGGAGTATCAAGCGGTGACCGACGACGACGAGCGGCTGCCCACGGGCGAAAAGGTGGTTGTCGTGGCTCTGGTCAATTCGGATACGTTGCGGGTAAGCCGGGCCGAGACGCGGGTGGCACATACGGCGCCGCTCGTCGATACGGCCCGCAACGTTTAAATGGTATCGTTTAACGTCAGTGTTTTGTAATAGCTTCCTTCACGACCGATTCGGAAAAGGCGGGTTGCCATGAACTTCCAAACTGCACTGTTAGCGCAAGGCTTCGAAATACCTGGCGAGGGGGACACAAGCGGCTGGGTCCCGCTCATTATCGCTGCCGTCGTGGTGGTGATAGCGCTGATCAGTTTCATCGCTTTCATCAAGTCGACGATCCGGCGCTGCAGCAGCAATCAGGTGCTGGTCGTGTACGGTGCGTTCACGGGGACGGGCCGCACTGCCAAGACAATCCACGGCGGCACGGCGATCGTGCTTCCGTTGTTGCAGGACTATCGCTACCTGAGCCTGGAGCCGATCCAGATCGAAATCCCGCTGCGTGGCGCGCTGTCGATCGAGAACATCCGCGTCAACGTGCCCAGCGTGTTCACCGTGGCCATCGGCACGCAGCCGGACGTGATGACCAACGCGGCCATCCGCCTGCTCGAGCTTTCCACGGAAGAGATTCGCAAGCAGGCCGAGGAAATCATCTTCGGCCAGCTGCGGCAGGTCATCGCCTCGATGAAGATCGAGGATATCAACCGCGACCGCGACACGTTTCTGGAGCACATCCAAAACTCGGTGGAGCCGGAGCTCAAAAAGATCGGCCTGGTTCTGATCAACGTCAATATCACCGACATTCAGGACGAGAGCGGCTACATCGATGCCATTGGCCAGAAGGCGGCGTCACAGGCCATCCAACAGGCTCGCGCCGACGTGGCCGATGAGGTCAAAATGGGCGAGATCCGCGTCGCCGGCGCCGAGCGCGACAAGGTCGTTCAGGTAGCCAGTGCCACCAAAGAACGCGAGATCGGCACGCGCGAAGCGTCCCGCGAGCAGGCCGTGCGCATCGCGGAGCTAGAGAAGGAGCAAACCGTTGGCGAGCAGACGGCGGCTTTCCAGCGAGACGTATCCGTGAAGCAAGCCGAACAGGCCAAGCGTATCGCCACGGCCGATGCCAATGCCAAGGCGGTCGAGGGCGAAAACCTCGCTGATGCCAAGATCGCCCAGTCCCAGGCCACGCTGCTTGTGCAAAAGGCCGAGGCGTATGAGAAGGGCGAGTCGCGCAAGCGAGAGGCCGAAGCCGCCGTTATCGAAATACAAAACCGCGCCATGGCAAAAGCGGCTCTGGCCGAGGCCGAGCGGGTTGAAGCCGAGCAGCGGGCGAAACTCGAAGCGCCCGCCAAAGCCCAAAAGGCCCGCATCGTCGTCGATGCCGAAGCCGAAGCCGAAAAGCGGCGGCTGGAAGCGGAGGGCGAGGCGTCGGCGATTTATGCCAAGCTCGAAGCCGAGGCCCGCGGCCATTACGAAATCCTGGCCAAGAAGGGCGAAGGC
>DASXWB010000229.1:0-4096 GCA_036503915.1 Lacipirellulaceae bacterium
GTATTGAATCGCAGCACGCCGCCGTTGCCGAATAGCGCGAAGTTGCTGGCCAGCAACTTCGCGCTATTCGGCAACGGCGGCGTGCTGCGATTCAATACGGCGTCGAACCAATTTGAACCTTTTGTCACGGACCGCCCCGAATTGCGCGGCGCCGCCAACTTGCTCGTTGTGGGCGATGACTTGTACGTCGCGGCCGGCGGCGGCGGACGCGTCGGCAAGTTTGATGCAAACACCGGTGCTCTCGACACGACGTTCGCCATGGGCGGCTACATCGGCCCGGACGTCAATTTCGGTTTTCCAGCGAGCTTGGCCCTTGGCCCCGGCGGGAATAGCATCCTGGTGGGCGTCTTGGGCTCAACCACCGGCGACAGCCGAATCGAGGAGTTCGACTTCAACGGCAACTCGCTCGGCGTTTGGGCAATGAACACGCACGATACAAATTTCCCCCCAAACGGCATGGGCACGATTCCGAGCAACAACATCATGGGCTTTTCCGAGCCAACCGGCATCGTGTTCTCGACGTTCATCCCTGAGCCGTCGAGTGCTGTGCTCGGCCTGCTGTGTGTTGCCGCGATTGGGATGAAGCGACGACGAAAGGGGAGCACGCCCTGAATGGGCGTGGCGAATTGCAACCACGTCCTTGGCAAGGTTCAGGGCGTGCCATCGAATGGCTATTCGCTGAGCGTTTCCTCGCCGGCAATTGTCGACTGCGCCTGCCAGGCGGCCGGATCGATCGTGTCGGTCACGAAACGAATCGAGCCGTCGGCGTACATCACGTTGACACCGCCCGGGTGCCGGCTGCGGGCCGTGCGCCAGCCATAAGGCGTGTAGCGCGTTTGCACGGGGCCGCCGATGGTGACGCCCATGCAGTCGGGCGTGGCCGAATTAGGCGGCGTGCGATGATTGTAAAGCGCGCAGCGAAATTCCCCGTTGGCCCAGGAAAAGCCTCGCGGATCGGACACGTTCCACTGGTTCGCGCCGCTGCAGAGCGCATCGGTGAGAGGCGCCAGGAAGGAAAACTTGTATTCGGTTTGGGGATCGTGATTCGCCTTGCGCGGGTCGCCCAGAATGCTTTCCGAGAAGAGCGCGGTCTTGCTGGCCCCGTCGGCTATTTGAGCGATGCGTGTTTGTGAATTGATGAAGAACACGCCGTCGGTATCGCGGGGCGTGCCGCCTGCTGCGCCGCTTCCCGCGCAAGCCGCGTAGCTCGTAGGTGCGAAGTCGTCGCTCAAGCGGCGAAGTTCGTCGGCCGGGCACAAAAACTCCGCCACCCATATCTTGACCCCTTCGACGTTTTCAGGACGAACTTCAAAGTTGCTGCCATACAGCGGCACGGACAAATCAAGCGAGTTGTACGCGGCCGTGTTCTCGAGATACGGCGTGAGCATCGCCAACGCCGACCAGCGATAGAACGTCCAGGCCGCGCTCGGCTCGGCTGGAAACTCCTTGGCCACCGAGCCGGCCGGAAAATGACCCAGCGCCGATTCATGGTTGTGCGCCGCGATGCCCAGCTGGCGCAGATTATTTGCACAGGATGAACGGCTCGCCGCCAAGCGGCTGGACTGCACCGCGGGGATCAAGAGCGCCGTCAGCACGCCGATGATGCCGATGACGACCAGCAATTCGATCAATGAAAAGCCGCAACGTCGGTGTTGGCAAACGTGTGGCATCAGTCAGTAATGCCCATTGCGGCTAATCGTTTGTTGCCCCGCTCGATCAGTGCTTCTAAATCGAGAGGCCCGGATTCGCCGCGAGCGCTTTGGGCCTTGGCTTCACGCAGCGTGGCGCGCAATTCTTCGAGCTGGCGTCGGTACTCGGTGAATTCGGCCAGAAGATGCTCGACCGACTCATTGCGGCCGCCATTCCCGAGCCGCATGCCGAGATAGTTATAAAGAAGTTCCGCTTCGGTCATTGAGCTGGATTCGGCCATGTCTTAAGAATACAACCGCTGCCGCTGGGAAGTCAAAACCGATCAGTTCTCCTCAACCGTTGCGGGCAATACAACAGGGCGGCAATTAAAGCGACGGTCGTTGAGGAAGGTTCTGGAACGCCAGACGCGGCACCCGTTGTCGTTCCACCGGCGAATGCCTTGCGCCAAACGACGTAGTCGGCCGCATCGACGATGCCATTGCCGCTAGCGTCGGCCCCGCCGCCTTTGGCAACCCACTTGCCGTAATCGCCGCGCCACTTGTTGATGTCATCGGCCTCGATAGCGCCATCACTGTTGAAATCGCCCGTAACGGCATCGGGCGAACGGATCCAGGCGATGCTGCCCATCGGCGGGTAGGCGTCGACGAGCTTCTCGAGCAGCGTCCCGGCGACGCTGCCTTCATTCAGCGCGAATCGCAGAATCTGCCCGCGGTTATCGGGCGGGTTGGTGGCGCCGAGCACCGCGACGACGATGTTGCCGTCGGCATCGAAGGCAATGTCGGACGGGTAGTTGGTCACGTCGACCGGCGGCGGCACCGGGTCGATCGTAGCAAACACTCCAAGGTACGCGCCGCCCGCGCTGTAGCGATGAATTTCGTTCGCGAACATCGAGACGACGAGCATGTCGCCATTCGGCACAATCAGCATCGAGCTGGGAGTCAGGATCGGCCCGGTGCCCGAGGCGATAAATGTTTGCTGCATTCCGCTGCGGACGCGAATGATTGCCGACGTGCCGAAATTCCCGACATAAAGATCGCCGTTAGGCGCAAACGTCAGCCCGCCGGGCGGACCGAAGCCGGTGGCCGCGGGCGCCAATTCAGCTCCCGTCGTGCCATGAAACACACGCACGGTCGTGCCACCGAAGTCGGAAACATACAAGTTTCCGTCCTGTCCAAATCGCAGCGGGCCGGGCGCACCGCCCGGTTGGTCCTCCGTACGCAGCAGCGCAAACAATCCGTCACGTCCACCGGGAAGTGGCGAGGCGAGCGGAGCACCAGTTTCTCCATCGTAGAACAAGACTTCGCCCGTGTTCTGACTGCTGACATAGATGTTTCCGTCAGGCCCGATCTCCAGGCCGGCCGTTGCTTCGAGGCCCGCGCTTCCCGCCGGAATTCCGCCGGGCACTTCAGCGCCGGTCACGTCATCGAAGCGAAACACGCTGTTGAATTTGAAATCGCCCGCCAAGAGATCGGCCAAGGATGCGTCGACCATCGGTTCGGACAAACTCACGAGCACGCCAATGGATGCCGCAAGCAAGCGACGGCAAGACGATTTTTTCATAGGGGCAACTTCACGGAGGCGCGATCTAGGGAAGCGCAACTGCTGCATCGTGGTTCATCCAATTCTAACCAAAATCGCAGGCGGCGTTAGTTCCGCAATTCTTGCAAGTCGCCGGCTTCGGTCCATCAAGGCGGCAACTGCGAGCTGTTAGGCAGAGCCGGGAATTTGGTGTAGACGGCCGGGCAAATGGGCCGCGGCGCACTCGTGACATTGCCTTTGATCAACGCTATACTGGCCCGGCCTCAGCAATTCTTCTTGCGTTGCGGAGCATGCCTGTCATGGCGGTCGGCGTCACGTCTGAGTCGACGAGGGAGCGACGCTGGTTCGTCGCCCAGCGCTGGCAGGCGTATGACGCCGAGTCGCGCGCGAACCTCTTGCGAATTGTGGCCATCGGGGCGTTTTATGTGGTCCACCTGTGGACCTACTTCAGCTCGCAGGGCCGGCTGCCGAAACTGGGCTTCTGGCAGTTCGCTGAGGCCGGCGACATCAATCGCCAGTTTCATGTCCTGGTGACGCTGATCGCCGTGGCGTGGGCGATGCTCGCGCTGGGTATCCTGCTGGCCTTGCAGCAGCGCATTTTCCCCCGCTGGCTGCCATATTTTTCCACGGCCTGCGACCTGATGCTGTTGACGAGCATTATTTGTCTTGGCTCGGCCGCCCGCAGCCCATTCGTGGCCGGTTATTTTTTGATCCTCGTATTGGCAACGCTGCGCTTGAGCCTGCCGCTGGTGTGGTTTGCGACGGCTGGAGCCGCATTGGCGTATCTGGTCGTGCTCGGCGTGGCGAAGTGGCCCGATCGCCTAGGCATCACCAGGCTGGTTGGCGAAACGGCAGACGAGCTGCGCGTGCCGCGGTATCACCAGGCGATCACGCTGTTGGCAATTGT
>DASXWB010000230.1:0-5316 GCA_036503915.1 Lacipirellulaceae bacterium
TGCGGAGGCGGGCCGGCCGACGAGCGGCGGCTTGACTCCAGATAGCCTGTCGCGCTTCCTGCTGACCATGGCCGAGCCGGGATCGCACAGCTACTCCACCGATTGGGCCAGCATTCTTGGCGGCGTTTCAATTGATCCGGCCACAAGCACTGTGCAAGCGCATTTGCGACGCGTGCACGTGCGGCCGGAAGCGCTGCTGCAAGTTCGGCCGCCTCTCACGGAAAATGCCGCACGATACGCCATTGCCGATCGTGGCCAAGAGCAGGTTGTGTTTACCTCAGCGAGCACGCACAGCGCTCAGCCGGGCGGAATTAAGGCAGTTGTTGAACAGAACATGGCCGACGACGATGTGGCGGTCGAAGCGCTTTTGGCGGGCGACATCGACGTGCTCGATCGTGTGCCGCCGTGGCACATCGAGCGCCTGCGCAAGGTTCAGTCGGTTCGCCTGCATTCCTATCGTTTGCCAACGGTTCACGTTTTGATCCCCAATCCCCAGCGGCCGCTTTTGGCAAAACGCGAGTTCCGCCGCGCGCTGTGTTTTGGCATCGATCGCGAGTGGATTGTGCAGCGCGTTCTGCTAGCTGGCGCGGCGTTGCCCGGTTTCGACGTATTGAGCGGTCCATTTCCGACAGGCACTTCGCTCAGCGACCCGGTGCGCTACGCGTACAACGACCAAATCGCGCCGCGTGCATTCGAGCCGCGGCTGGCCGCCATCCTGGCCACCGTGGCTTGGGCGAGCGTGCAAAATCCCGACAGGGACAAAGAGAAAGACCAATCGCAACTGGCGGAGCTGCCCGAATTGGTGCTCGCCCATCCCAACGACCCCATTGCCCGCGTCGCCTGTCAGTCGATCCAGGCGCAGCTTGTTCGAGCCGGTATCCCGATCAAGCTGCAAGAATTCTCGGCCGACGATCTGCTCGCCGGGCGAGTTGAATGCGACTTGCGCTACGCCGAGCTTGCAGTTTGGGAGCCGGTGGTCGATGCGCGGCGCATTATGGGGCCGGGCGGGCTGGTCGGCGAGCGGCGAAGCCCCTATGTCGACGCCGCCTTGCGAAGGCTCGACGAGGCCACGAACTGGAACGACGTGCGCGCCAGGCTCGCCGAGCTGCATGCAATTGCGCATCATGAGCTGCCGGTGATTCCACTTTGGCAGACGGTGAACTTTTTCGCTCACCGGGCGACGCTTCATGGAATCGGTGACTCGCCCGTTTCGCTATATCAGAACATCGACGGTTGGAGCACCGCCGTGGGCGGCGACGTTGCCAGTGCCACGCCAGCGCAGTAATTGCGAGAAACAAGTGTTCGGTTGCGAAATGATCAAAGCTGACTGCCGGTGGAGCCGCGCCGCTCCGCTTTACCGCTGGCGATTCAGCTTCGGCGTTCGCTCAGCCATTGGTTCGATCGCAATTGCTCTGCTGTGGCAACTGCACATCTGGGCAAGTGACGACGACCGCGGCTGGGAGTTTCGGCCGTATCAAATCAAAGCGGTTGTCGCTTTGGATGTTCCCGGCGGTTTGGCCGAAAAGCTCGCCATGGAGCTGCCGCGCCATCTGCGCGAGCGCGTCGACGCCGCGATTGGCCCGCTTTGGTCATTTGAAGCGCAACTTGCCAAAGGCGTTTTGCGACAATCGGTGCTGTCGAATTTGCGCACTGGCGGCAGCACTTCACCGGGTGATTTTTCTTCGAACGGCGACAAACTTTTGTTGCTCGCGCTCGAGTCGAAGGCTGACGGCTTTCAATTAACCGCGCGCGAGTTCGATCATTACATTCAGCGTTGGGGCCCGCCCATACGCCGCGAGTCGCGGCAATGCGAAATGCTCGCGGAGCAGATGTTTGCCTTGGCGCGGCAGGCGGTTGCACCGCTGGCGAACTTGGAAGTTGATCCGAACGATCCAAAGAAAATCGTGCTACACGCCCGCGGCGGCGGCTTATTCAGCGCTGGCAGCGGCGAGCCATGGGCCAGGCCAGGCGACGTCTTTCTGCCCGTTCTGCGCCGTACGAGTCGCGGCGGCGAATTGGCGGAGAACGGGATACAAGTTGTGCCCTGGACTTACGTGGAAGCGGCGAGCATCGAGGGCTCGAAGGGCGTTGGTCTCATTCACAGCGGCAGTCGTCGGCCTTTCGGCACACGGCGCGGCGGCCGAGTGGAGCAAATCGCCGTGGCGCTCTGCGCCGACCCGGGCGAGACGCGGCTCTATCTTCATTCTCGCACCAACCCCGATAAGCCGCTCACCGGCTACGAGTTGTACGTTCAAAAACCGGGTGAAGAGGCCACGGCTCGAATCGGCACGAGTGACTCCAACGGCAGAATCACCGTCCGCGCCGGCGCCCACCCGGTTCAAACCCTGTTCGTCAAACACGGCGGCCAGTTGTTGGCCAAGTTGCCGGTCGTGCCGGGAGCTGAATCGGAAATTAAAGTGCCACTTCCGGACGATGATATGCGTCTGGAAGCCGAGGCCCGCCTTGCCGCCATGCGTGAGGAGCTGGTCGACGTCGTTGCGCGGCGAAATATCTTAATGGCACGGGCTCGACAGAAAATTGAAGAGAAGAATTTTGAGGCCGCCCAGGAATTGATGCGATCGGTCGATCAATTGCCCGGCCGCTCGCAGTTCAACTTGACTCTCACGACCGCGTCGCGGCTCTTGCGCAGCGACGACCCGCAAATCCAGCGGCGGATCGACCAGCTGTTTCAGGCCACGCAGATGGTATTGACCCAGTATCTTGATGCGCGGCCCATCAGCGAATTACACGAGGAACTGCGCGCCGCTCAGCGAAAGCAATAAGCCGAGTGCATTGGCCCGGCGGGCGAAGCCCGCGTGCATCACGAGCTGATCGCCTAGTGCATGGTTTCGGTCGGACGTGTGCTCGACAAAGGCTTGCGATCGAGCGGTTTCGGGAAATTCTCTTGATTTTCGCCCCAGCGAAAATTTTTTCTTTTTTTGGTGAGGCGAAATTCGGCGAATTTCGCCTCACCGCGCCCGCGCAAGTCCTTTGCTGGACGCAGGTTGGGGTGTGGCGGTGAGGCGAAATTGTCTGAATTTCGCCTCGGGGGGGTGACAAAAACCCCTCCAGGTGGGGCGTTATTCAATTAAGCCGTTAGCTCGGCTTTCAGCCGTTAGCCTTCACTCGTTCGTCGCCAGCGGGGCAAACCAGCCTGGCAGAGGCCAGTTACAAACCTCTCGGAAACTTATCCGATGCGCAAAATTCCCCCACCTATTTTTGCGCACTTGATGCGAGTTGGACACGTCAGGCATCAGGCGGCCGGCGCGCACCGGTAGCGCAGGTTGGCTGCATCAGCTGATGGCAGAGGGCTGATCGCCTATATTACCAAAATGCCAAAGAACAAGGCGGCCGATAGTACGACGTGGCCGCATTATAATTTACTATACGGATGTATACAAGCCTTTTTTTCGGCCACTTCAGGCAAAGCTTAGAAGATGCAAATTCGACGAATGTCGCTTTGTGATCTTTCTGCCCTTCGTGGCTACAAGCAGTTTCAAAACCGCCTCGGAGAGGGCGATAGACACATTTTGCTCCGCGGCTACGCACGACCATCGCGGCGATGGTGCCCGGCCAGTCCCCGGCGATTTTGAAACTGGTTCTAGTTCATCAATTCGTGGCCTCTGATTGAGGCCAGCTGGTTGCCGTTTGATGGTACACTGGCATGCGTGATCCGCCGGCTTATGTCATGCGCCGTCAGTTTTCTTGGCGTCGCTCCGCAGACAGGCACATTCATCTCGTGGTGGGGATTGAATCATGGCAAAAGCGAGACTGGGACGATGGGTGCTTCGTGGAAGTAATTTTATGCTCTTCATAATGCTGCTTGGTGGTTGCGAGCGCGGCGACGTGCCGCAGGCTGCGCCGACGCGGCGACCACCGGCGATTCGTGGTTTGCCGGTGGAGATGGCCGTGAAGCAGCGTTCTACGACTGCCGTGCCGGGTTCCGATGAGTCGCTGCGAATTACGATCGACGACATTACTGCCGGGCAGGTTATGGTTTCGCTGGCAGATAAGGATGGAAAGAGCGTGCTTGCGTCCACGTCGTTGAAGGAAGGGGAGGCAGCGGAATTTGAGTTTCAGCAGCAGGAATATCAGCTGACACTCAGTGAATTAGAGAATGAGTTGGTGGGGGAGGATTTTGCGACGATTGTTGTTTCGAGCGGGGCATCCCCCGCGCCGGCTTCCCGGAAGTCCCCCTCCCTAACCCTCCCCCCAAGGGGGAGGGAATCACTAGAAATGGCGGAGCACGAGAAGATCGAGCGGTTGCTTAAGGCGATCGAGTCGGAAGAAGGCGTTGTGTTCATCCGCAATGGCGCCGAACATTCACCTCAGGATGCGGCCGAGCATCTTCGATCCAAATGGGATGCGGCCGGCGGCGAAATCAAGACGGTGGATGACTTTATCGAGAAGTTAGCTTCGAAATCGTCGTTGAGCGGCGAGCCGTATCGCGTTCGGCTGGCTGATGGAACGGAAGTTCTTGCAGGCGACTACCTCAGAGACAGATTGCGAGAGATCGAAGATGACTGGGCGTCGGCCGCCAAGTGATTTCACGATTTGGGTGCTGGTTCAGCCCGAGGCGTCGCCATATCGCGAAAGCGACTACGAGACTTGGAGCGTTCAATGGAATGAAATAAACCGCCAAGGACGTGGAGGTCGCAAGGAAATCAAGTTGAGTTTTCCGTCATTCTCGGCGAACTTGGCGTCCTCGGCGGTTCAATTTTTGTTCGGTGATCCTAAAACTAGTCATCGCATCTGCATTGATAGCGCCGCCTGTTTGACTTGGCGCGTCCCAATTCGCTTATAATGCGATTACTCCGCGCGACGACAGTCCTCTGGAAACGCTGGCAGGGATTCGTATGGCCCGAACTCGATCGAAGCGACGAACGGCATTTACTCTCGTCGAGCTCTTGGTGGTGATCGCGATCATCGGCATTTTGGTGGCCCTTCTGCTGCCGGCGATTCAAGCGGCGCGCGAGGCGGGGCGGCGGGCCAGTTGCCAGAACACGATGCGTCAGTGGGGCGTGGCGATGCACAACTACCACGCGGCCCGCAACAACCTGCCGGAGGGAAACCGGAGCAACCCACGACGCGTATGGGTCGTTTACACGTGGCCGTACGTCGAGGATCAGGCTCACTACGTGCAGTACAACCAGAAGGTGCACTTTTGGGAGGAGCCAAACACGTTCGTTAGGACAACGAACGGCATCTATGCCAAGCCGGTGCCAATTTACTATTGCGCCAGTGACCGACCGGGTGCGCTCTGGCGCGGCGACGATTATTGGCGCAGTCGCGGAAACTACGTTATCAACTGGGGTC
>DASXWB010000231.1:0-3426 GCA_036503915.1 Lacipirellulaceae bacterium
GCGACGAAAAGATCTTCCAGCCCGACTACCTGCAGAAGATGATCAAGCTCCTCAAGAGCACGGGCAAGGAGCTGAACTTCGGCTTCGGGCTGGATACCAAAAACCCGGAAGCCAGCAAGCTGGTGATCACGCGCAAGGGCAAGCCCGAAAGGCTGTTCAAGGCTCTCAAGAAGACGGGCCAGTTCTCCAACCGGCTGATCACCTACGGCACGGCGATGCCCGACCCGCAGGACGGCAAAGTGCTGGTGTTCAAGCTGGCCGAGAGCGCCGGCGAGCCGCCGCAAGTCCTCAAGCTGGGCCGGCGCTTTCTGCGCTCCGACCGCAGCCTGAAGTTCCGCAAGCTGAAGCTCATCCTGCCCGGCGGCCAGACCTTCGAGGATACGGAGCCGGATACCGAGGACGAAGGCGCCGCGGCCGCCACGGCCGGCGGCGCGCAGGCTGCTCCGGCAGCCGGTGGCGCTGCGGCAGCCGGCGGAGCGGCCGGCGACTTGGAACAACGGCTCCGCAGCGCGGCCGCGGCAGCCGAGATCTGGAATCGTACCAATCAGAGCGCCGCCGATCAGATCGCTCAACTCCGCCGCGAGCTCAACGCATTCGACGATCCTGATGTCGTCGCCGTGCGTGACCGACTTGCGACGATGCTCGATCGCTATCCGAAGTTGGACTTCGATTCACTAGCCAAGGCCACCGATGCGGCCGCGTTCGATCGCTCCTTCGCGACCACCAAGGCCGGCATCACACAGTGGATGCAGATGCTCGAGCGCGACCCGGCGTTGAAAGCCGTCGACGATAATCCGTTCGTGGACTTGGACATCGTGGCTACCTTCGGCGACGCCTTGGGCCGAATCGCCGGGGAATTGAAAGTCTGAGACCGACCGCCCTCGGTCGCGTCCGTATAAAAACAGGAATCCGTTCATGGCTACGGCAACAAAGTCGCCGGCTTCGCTAGATACCGTGCAGCGCGCTTGGTTAAAGAAAATGGGCGCCGCGTTGGACGCTCCCGTGGCAAGTGGGAGTAGTAGCGGTGCGCCAGCCGCCGCGCTCAAAGATAAACAGGCCATTGGCGACGCCGGCACCACCGAGCGCTTTGTTCCCGAACTGATAGCATGGGGTCCAGCGGTGCTGGACGTCATCAAGAAGCTCGGCGGCGGACGGCGAATTTGCGCCGTTGCGGTCGTAAACAAGACCGACCGCGTACTACATCGCGGAGTGGCTAAACACGAAAGCGGCGACTTCGCCAAACTGCCGCCCGACACGATCAAGCCAGGTGAAACCGGCCAATTCGTGACCTCCAGTCCCGAGCCAATTCCCGTTATTGATGTTCCTACAGAAGGAGCCATTGGCGAAATGGCCTGGATGTTGGACGGCGGCACGAGTTGGTTTATCGAGTGGCGCAATCCAGTCGCTGGAAAGAACAAAGGTAAGACTCGCGTTGAGGGTGTCAACGCGGCTAAGTTCTCGCCCGACATGCTCTTCGGCAATGGCCACACTGCCGAATACCGCTTCACGCTTACTGGCGGCGCCCAGCCGCCAGGGCCGGGTCCTGGACCGGGACCAGGGCCAGGGCCAGGCCCCGGGCCAACGCCCGCCGTTGACGCCGCCTCAAGCTGCCATGTCACGATAACCAACGATACGAAACTAACGCTCACCCTGGGCGGGCAGGGGCACGAACGCGGCGACTTCATGACCTTCCCCGCGAAGACGCTTGCGCCCGGAGCCTCCACAAACTTCGTGTCGGTCGAAACTCCGAACGCCAAGGATGCCAAGGACGAAGGTTGCAAGGGCTTCCTGCTGTGGCAAGTCGGTTCGCCAGATGTGCTGTGGCGCGTTGAATGGGACAACCCGGAACAATCCAAGAATAGCGTCACAGCTCAGTTCAATCCGCCCAACGCCGGCTTCACGTCGCTCAACCAAATCGGGCAGGGCGAAGAAAACGTTCCGGTCTCCTTCACGATCTCAGGAGGAGGCGGCATAACCCCGCCGCCGGGAAAGACGAAGAAGCTGGCTGTAACCGTTTTGGAAGACTCCGGCAACAAGCCAATCGACGGCGCAACCGTCGTGATCGCCGACAAGTCGGCCAAGACTTCCGGCGGCGGCAAAACAACTTTTGATCTTCCGCCTGGTACGCACAAATTCAAGTCAACCGCCGACGGCTTCAAACCGTCGGAAGGCATAACGGAAATGCCCGCCGACAAAGATAGCGACTTGGTTATCTTTATGGAGCGCGCTGCAACGGGAAATAAGTTCCTTGTGACCGTGCTCGACGGCTCGAATGACCAGCCGCTGGAAGGCGCGACGATCGAGGTGGCCGGAAAGACGGCCAAGACCGGCAAGGATGGAAAAACGTCGATCGATCCGTCGCCGACGCCTGGCAAGTATCCTTACACGGTGACTGCCGAAAAGTTTAAGCCGGGAAAAGGCGTTGTCGAAGTCGTGGCCGAAAAGGACACGGACTTGACGGAAATCCTGGAGAAGGAGGGAGGCGAATTCAAGCCGCCGACCGAGTCGAAACAACCCACGCTGCGTCGCGGCGACAAGAGCGAGGACAAGTGGGTCGAGTATCTCCAACAGCTTCTCGGCATCGAAATCGACGGCAAATTCGGACCGGGCACCGAAGCTGCGGTCAGAAAGTTCCAGACGGATAAAAGTCTCCTGGTCGACGGCATTGTCGGCAACCAAACCTGGGCCGCTCTCCGCGGCAACGCGCCGGAAAAGCCCAGCACCGACGGTCGCAAGCCACACACGTTCGTCGAGAAAGGCCCGGAAGCACGCTGGTACACCGAGGCTAAGAACATCGCCAGCTATGACAACGCTAACGACGAATTGAGAATCGTTGCGGTCTCAGTTGGCGATGCAAAAATCGACCAGTTCAGTGCCAAAATCCGCGTCATTCCGCCCGCGGCAAAATCACAAATGTTGTCCATCGAAATTGGTAAGTCCTATAAAGAATTGGCGGGCGGCACTGGCTTCTTGCACGCAGTACGCATTCCCAAATTTCGCAAGACGTTTGGCACGGGCAAGTTCACGATTGAAGCTTTCCTGCCCGGGGACCTCGGCGGCGACAATTGGAGGGGCGAAATCGATATCCGATAGCCCATGGTGATTGCCCTTTTGGATTCACGCGACTGGTCGTGCCGAATAACAGCCACTGAGCCGCGCCACCGCGACGCCCGTCGTGCTCGCGGCAGGCAAGTCGCGGTCGTCATGCGACTAGCTGCCACAATTCGAGAAAACGTCCCCCGCACAGGCACGCGACCGCTTGTGATCAGCAATTCCGCTGTTATTCTTAGAGCTTATCCCATAACCTCAGGAATTCCGCCACAGGATGTGGGCGAATACAAGATGCAACAGAGCTTCATAGTTGGCAACTTTCTTTTCCCACCGCACGAGGATGCGACGGTAACGATTGAGCCACGACGCGACACG
>DASXWB010000232.1:0-4358 GCA_036503915.1 Lacipirellulaceae bacterium
TAGTGATTGTAATTGCTGCCGGCAGAAAGCGTCAACAAAAAACATATCACGGCGCCCGCTTCGGTCGTGGCACCCGGCCTTTCCAGGCAGCCGGGTCGCCGGCCTTGCGCTTGGTGCCGCGACGCTTCTTGCCGTCTTCGCCGTTCCGCTCTGTGACCGCGGCCACCGGCTTGCCAATCTGATCCCGCAGGTGCCCGATGCGGTCGCGGATCAGCGCTGCGCGTTCGAACTCCATCGCTTCAGCAGCGGCGAACATCTCCGCTTCGAGCTCGGCGATGTATTCCTCGGTGATGTACTCGGTTTCGTCGGTGCGGCCGACCTTGGCGTTGGCCTCGGCGTGGGCGGCCGCCTCGGCCTCGATGCCGGCGAAGATCGCCTTCTTGATCGTTTCGGGCGTGATGCCGTGTTCGCGGTTGTATTCCTCCTGCAGGGCCCGCCGCCGGGCCGTTTCCTCAATCGTGCGCTGCATGGCTTCGGTGACTCTGTCGGCATACAGGATCACCTTGGCGTTCACATTGCGGGCGGCCCGGCCGATCGTCTGCATGAGCGACGTCTCGCTGCGCAGAAAACCCTCCTTGTCGGCGTCGAGAATCGCCACGAGCGACACTTCGGGCAAGTCGAGCCCTTCGCGCAGCAGGTTCACGCCCACCAGCGCCTCGAACTTGCCCTGCCGCAGATCGCGCAGCAGCTCGACTCGCTCAAAGGCGTCCAGCTCGCTGTGCAGCCACTTGCAGAGGACACCCTCGTCGGTGAAGTACGCGGAAAGGTCCTCGGCGAGCCGCTTCGTGAGCGTCGTGACGAGCACGCGCTCGCCCACGGCGGAGCGCTCGCGAATCTGCGAGAGCAGATGCGGCACCTGACCGCGGGCGGAGACGACTTCCACGACCGGATCCAAGAGGCCGGTCGGCCGCACCACCTGCTCGATTACCTCTCCGCCCGTGCGCTCCAGCTCGTAGGGGCCCGGTGTCGCCGAGACATAAATCACCTGCTTGATGCGCTCCGTCCACTCGGCGAACCGCAGCGGCCGGTTGTCGAGCGCGCTGGGCAGCCGGAAGCCGTGCTCGACAAGCGTCTCCTTGCGGCTGCGATCGCCGTTGAACATCGCGCCGACTTGCGGCACAGTCGCGTGCGACTCGTCGACGAACAGCAGATAATCTTTCGGGAAAAAGTCGAACAGCGTGTACGGCGCGGTTCCCGGAGCACGACCGCTGAGCGGCCGGCTGTAGTTCTCGATCCCCGGGCAGTAGCCCATCTCCATCATCATCTCGATGTCGTAGCGCGTGCGGGCGCTGAGCCGCTGGGCTTCGAGAAGTTTGCCCTGCGACTTGAACAGCTCCAGCCGCTCGCGCAGCTCGCGGCGGATTTCGTCGACCGCGTTGTGGATGCGCTCCTCGGGCAGCACGAAGTGTTTGGCCGGGTAGATGAACACCTGCTCGAGCTTGTCGATCGTTTCACCCGACACGGGGTTGATGATCGACAGCCGCTCGACTTCGTCGCCCCAGAACTCGATGCGGTAAGCGAACTCCTCGTAGCTGGGCCAGACTTCGACCGAATCGCCGCGGACGCGGAACTTGCCGCGCGACGGGTCGGTGTCGTTGCGCTCGTACTGGATGTCGACAAGCTTGGCCAGCATGGCGTCGCGGTCCAAAACATCGCCGACTGCCGCGCCGACCATCATCGCCTTGTAGTCGGCGGGCGAGCCCAGGCCGTAAATGCACGAAACGCTGGCCACGACGATCACATCGCGGCGGCTCACCAGCGCGCTCGTGGTCGCCAGGCGCAGCCGATCGATCTCCTCGTTGATCGAAGCGTCCTTCTCAATGTAGATGTCGCGCTGCGGGATGTAGGCCTCCGGCTGGTAATAGTCGTAGTAGCTGATGAAATAGTTGACCGAGTTGTACGGAAAGAACTCCTTGAACTCGCTGTAAAGCTGGGCGGCGAGCGTTTTATTGTGCGAGAGCACCAGTGCCGGCCGCTGCACCTCTTGGATCACGTTCGCCATGGTGAACGTCTTGCCGCTGCCGGTGACGCCCATGAGCACCTGCTCGCGCCGGCCGCTGCGCAGACCTTCCACTAGCTCGCGAATCGCCTGCGGCTGATCGCCGGCGGGGTCAAAGGGTGCTTGTAATCGAAACTTCATCAGACAGCTTCTGCATAGGGTGCCACTGCTGGCTTGCCCAGCAGTGTTTCTTGGATCGACGGAGCCGACACCATTAAAATGTCAGGTTGATGAGTGACCCTTAGTTCAATCATTGCAAAGATGAAATACAGCGTATCCTCGCTCATAATCCACCTCAATTGCATGAACGCGAACGGTATCGCCAACTTGAATCGACTTACGAATCGGCCCAAACCATATCAATCCCGTCACTCCATCCGATAGCTTTACGCGTCCGTACCCCGGAGCATCGAAAGAGTGCAGGCTTGTCACCTCCGCTGAATATTCAGCGTTAATTCCGCTCGTAGCGTATTTAACATAGGGATTGTTTTCAGCTGGCGCAACCCGAATGATAGATCCAATGTAACTACCTCTATTCGGCGCATAGCGCAATATTTTTACACACAAATCATCTCCTTCCTTAAACCGCGCGCGCAAATCAATACGCTTGGGCACCCAAGATAATTCCGTGGGCATCACCAAGATCTTTTCATCCTGATATGCGAGTACTAAACTAGCGCTGCATTCCTCAATTTCCTCAGCACTGCCATCGTTGACGAAGACGACGCGAGCTTTTACTATTTCACCGAACTCTATCACGGCAAACACCCGCGAATTATCGATGCTTTTCAAATTGGTTGGTTGTGGATGCCAGTTGTTTAGGCCCCAGCCCCAGTGATTCACTTGTCTATGGCACCGGCAGGACCAACGGCATTCCACTCTCGGCCACATCTTCCTGATCCGGCATCGGCAGCAAATAGGGCCGCAGTTTTTCAAGCGTAAGCGGGCCGATTCCGCGGACGCGCTGCAGATCGTCATGATCCATAAACGCGCCTCGCTGCTGGCGTGACTCGACAATCCGCCGCGCAAGAATCTCGCCAATCTCCGGCAGCTCGGCCAGCTCTGGCCATTCGGCCGAATTAATATCGACCAAAAATCGCGCCGTGAGCGGTTCGGCCCGATCGATTTCAATCAGCTCGCCGCGATGGCCGCCTTGCACGAACCAGTACACGCCCATGCCGACAAGCGCGAACGCCACCAGCGTCGCCACGGCGGCCTGATCGGCCCGTTTCAGCAGCGGACGAGAAGCTGTGGCCGGGATCTTCGACCTCGGCGTTGAGCCCTTCTCCATTTGCTTCGCCGGCTTCTCAGCCATACCGCATCTCGAAAAGTCAGCATTCGCCAGCCAACCATTATTGCGGTCGGCGCATCGAGGGTCGAGTCAGCGTGTTTTCTGGGGCGTTGCCCCAGCCACCCTCTCGCGATTCGTAGTTGCACTTACATGACGTAAAAAGGCTGGACGAAATTGTTCGGTTGTGTCATACTCCCGGCACGGGGATAGGGGATCAGGCTCAGCCAAGGAGACCTTGGGATGAGCTTTCGCTCCCATCTTGTTGCCGCGGCGCTGTTTCTTCTTCTTTTTGCGCGCACGCTCCCGGCCGAAAATCGCACGATCGACGGCACCTTCAATCATCTGACGAACACGGACCAGGGCGCGGCCAATAAGCCGGTGATTCGCCATGGTTATGATGCGGAGTTTGGCGACCAAGAGGGCGCGATGATCACCGAGCCGGCGCGACCCAATGCGCGCGACATCAGCAACGCGATCTTCGCCCAATCGGCGAGCCGCAAAAACGACCGGACGCTGAGCGACTTTGCGTGGGCCTTCGGCCAGTTCCTGGCCCACGACATGGATCTGATCACCTCGAGCAACGGGGCGGCAGTGAACGGCACCGCGCCGATTGCCGTCAACGGCCCGACGGATCCACTCGGGCCAAATTCGATCCCATTCACGCGTGCAAATTTCCAGCTGGTTCCCGCGCGGACGCCGATCAACGAAGTCACCAGCTACATCGACGCCTCGAACGTTTACGGTTCGGATGCGGTGCGGGCAGTCGCGCTGCGCACCAGCGGCGGCACCGGCGCCAAACTTCTCACGAGCGCGAACAACCTTTTGCCGTATAACACGGCGGGCCTCGCGAACGAGAACAGGGGCCCAAGGCCCGCTAGTCAGTTGTTTCTGGCCGGCGACGTCCGAGCCAACGAAAACTCGCTTCTGACGTCGCTTCACACCGTGTTTGCCCGCGAGCACAACCGGCTCGTGGACCTCATCGCCGCGCAGCAGCCGATTTTGACCGCCGAGCAGCAGTACCAGTTGGCGCGGAAGCCGGTGGGCGCTGAAATGCAGGCCCTTACGTAC
>DASXWB010000233.1:0-1574 GCA_036503915.1 Lacipirellulaceae bacterium
TGTAGGGCGGATACGGCGTGTTGAAGACGTTCGGAATCGTGCCCACCGGCCGCGGCAGCGGATCCTGCGTGAAGTAGCCGGCCGACAGCTTGTACGACCAGCGGTCGTCGACCGCGCGAGCATGGGAGCCGTTCACGTAGAACAGCGTGCCGGCGTCCTCGGAGCGTCCCTCGACGTTGCGGTTGAAGGCTCCCACGCCGATGGTGACGGAGTTGCCGCCGCGCGTCGCGGCGAGCTCGCGCGGAGTCTTGGTGATGACGTTGACCACGCCGGCCATGGCGTTGGCGCCCCACACGGCCGATGCCGGCCCGCGCACGACTTCGATCTGCCGGATCTCGTGCGGATTCGTGGGCACCAGGTCCCACATGACCATCCCGAAGAAGTCCAGATAGATGCTGCGGCCGTCGACCAGCGCGAGTTGCGAGGTGGAGAGCGTCGAGGTGGCGCCGCGGGTAGCGAAGTTCACGTCGCGCGCCGACGTCTGCGTGATGTTGATGCCGGGCACGGCGCGAAGCAGATCGCCCATGTTGGTGGCCGGCGAGTTTTCGATCGTCTCGGACGTGATGAGCGTGACTGCCGCGGGCGCGTTGACCAGCTCTTCCTCGCCGCGGGACGCCGAGACGACGACCTGGTCCTCGAACGTGGGGGGACGGTCCGGATCCTGCGGGTCCTGAGGCTGCGCGGGCGGCTGCTGGGCGTACACGGACGAGGCCAGCACAAGCATCAGGCCCGCGGTCACGAAGCGAACACGCATGGATATGTCTCCTTCGGGAGAGTCAGTACGAGCCAGATGATATGATGAAACTTCGTTTTTAGCTGGTGACCGGAACGCCTTGGCCGCGTTCCTTGATGCTGCGCCCGTAGCTCAGTTGGATAGAGCGCCGGACTTCGAATCCGTAGGTCGCAGGTTCGAGTCCTGCCGGGCGCGCCAAGTCAGTGATGAATGGTGATGGGTGATCTGTGATTGTGTTGATGATTGGTGATTGAGTGAATGTGCGATTCCACGGCGAAACGCCAGTCAACACTCGCCACGAACCGACGGCCGCCAAATCACCACGGCACGTACACATCACCAATCACGACTCACCGGTGTTCCATTCGCGCCCGTAGCTCAGCTGGATAGAGCGTTGGCCTCCGGAGCCAAAGGCCGCAGGTTCGAATCCTGCCGGGCGCGCCACTCATCGCTCCCGTGGTGACGGTTGGGGACAATCGTGCAGAGGAACCGCGCGATTCTGGACCACGCGGAGCGCCCGCGCCCGTCGCCAACTCACCTCCAACCCTTTCCGCAATTCCTCATCGGTGGCGTTCAGATAGCGCTGGCTGATGAACGCTGGCGTGGCCGAGCATCAAGGCCTTCCGTATCTGTCCCCGTTCCAGGCAAGACCCTCGGCGCCATGTCGCGCTCATAGCCGTAAGCCACCCGCCGGAGTGTGTCCCACGCTGTTCGAATGTTTGCCTGGTACTCGCCAGCCTGGTACCGAACACGAATGACTCTGGCCCCAGCTAGGCTCGTCGGCGAAGGATGGCCACGAGCCGCCCTTCCGGGTCGAATGGGATTCGACGATTCTCCTTGT
>DASXWB010000234.1:0-3000 GCA_036503915.1 Lacipirellulaceae bacterium
GTCTGGGCCCTTGGCGGTTTGTATTGCCGTCGCGTCAACGTGCCGCCGCGCTGCCCTGGATTCGGCGAATACCGATCAAATGCACATCCCCCGCACAAACCGTGAGTGCGCTTTCAGGCGGAAATCAGCAAAAGGTTGCGCTCGCGCGATTGCTGCATGCGGACGTCGACATCCTGCTTTTGGATGAACCGACGCGCGGAATTGACGTGGCATCGAAATCGGAGATTTACCGGCTGATCGACGAGCTGGCGGCCGGCGACGAGGCAGCTGGCCGCGCGCCCAAAGCCGTGCTCATCGTCAGCAGCTATTTGCCCGAGCTATTGGGCGTGTGTGATGAGGTCGCCGTGATGACACGCGGCCGCCTGGGCCCGACGCGACCGGTGGCCCAATGGAACGAGCATCAACTAATGCTTGCCGCCACCGGCAAGGAGGAAGCGGCCTCCGTATGATGCACGATTCGACGACGTCCGCTGCCAACCTGCGCCCGTCGCTGGGTTCCGCTGAGCTTGTGAACACGCTGGGCCGGTTCATTGCCATCATAGCGGTCTACACGTTCTTCGCTTTCATGATCGAGGACGGCAAATTTTACTCGCCCCGCGTACTGGAAAGTATCGTGCGACAAAGCGCGGTTTACGCCACGGCCGGCCTCGGTATGACGCTAATTATCATCGCCGGCGGCATCGATCTTTCCATCGGGTCAATTCTCGCTCTTACGGTCGTGGTTGTCGCATGGGTGCTCAATCTGCCTGTGCCCAATGCGGCCAAAGATGCAAGCGTCGAAGCGAGTTATCTCATTTATCAGTGGCCTGTGTTGCTGCCTTTGTTGGCAGTTGCCGCCGGAGTATTTGCCGCTACGCTGGCAGGAGCCGTCAACGGACTGCTGATCGTCGGTTTGCGGCTTGTTCCTTTCATCGTCACGTTGGGCACGCTGCTAATTTGGCGGGCAGTTGCGAAGGGCATCGCGCAAGAAAAGGCCATCTACCCGCAGGAAGATACTTGGGTCAGCGACATCATGCAGCCGACGTTTGTTCCGTTTTTAAATTGGATGCGGGATGCTGCCGGTGCAAAGCGACCGGAGGGGATGGGTTGGTTTGTGCTGCCCTTGGGCATCTGGATTTTGGTTTTTGCCGCAATCGCCGCCGCACTCTTGCTGCGATACACGCGCTTCGGCCGGCATCTGTTTGCCGTCGGCTCGAATGAGAGCACGGCCCGCCTTTGCGGCGTGCCGGTCGAACGAACGAAAGTTGCCGCCTACATGCTGGGCGGTTTCTTTGCCGGCCTGGCCGGCCTCATGCAGTTCTCGTTCGAAGGCGGCAACGGCTATCCCACCACTGCAGCGGGCTACGAGCTGCACATCATTGCTGCCGTGGTCCTGGGCGGCGGCAGTTTACTCGGCGGCGAGGGCTCGGTGCTGGGGACCGTGATCGGTGCCCTCATGATCACGATCCTGCGCATGGGCGGCGAACAAATGGACTGGCCAAAGTGGGTTCAGGAAGCAGTGATCGGCGGCATAATCGTCGCCGCCGCCACACTCGACCGCGTCCGCCACCGCGGTTTGCAGTAGGTTTTCGAGTCGGGTGCCACTGCTAACTTGTTAGCAGTGTGCCTATTGCGCTGGCCTGGCTCGTTGCGAGACGAAACAGTTCACCGACAGACATAACCGCCCTTTGAACCGGCAGAGGCGGGCCTGCCGAGCCACTGGCGCAGTGGCACCCTATGGCCGAAACCGCTGGTTTATTGATATCAGCCACCGTCGTTTTTCGGCCATTTCCGCGGCCCATCTACCCGACTTGACGTAAGGTCTTGGTCGGCTGACGCAGGATCACAACTATTTGGGTCTCGCCCAGCCGTAGGTCCGTGTAAAAAATAGAGTTGGGTCGCGGCTCGACGGTCTGGGGCGAGAGATCTGCCGCATTTGCCCGCACGCCGTAGCCGCTTTGCCGCCAGTCGATTCGAGCAAATTGCGTCGCCAAGTATGGCCGTTGACCTCCCCAATCTCAAACCGGTAGCCCTCGGATTGCGCCCAAGCTTCGGTTTTGGAGATCGGCTAGGCCTGGCCACGGCGGGGCATATTGAGGCCATGCGGCGAGCTGGCGTCCGCATCGCTCCCATCTTCGCCCAGCAGTCGATCCGGGAGATGTCCCGCACGGGGCGAACGCCAGAAGCCGTCCTGGCGGATGCCTGCAAAGCACAGGCCAGCGCGGGCTGGCGCGGCGACTTCGCGGCCGACGCTGACCATCTAAAAACGACTGCCGATGTCGACGCCACATCCGCTGCCGGGTTCACTTTCTATACCATCGACCCGTCGGACTACGTCAATGGCAAGGCCGGCACGTATCCGGAACCAGTGCTGCGCGACCGCTTCGCCGACGTCCGTCCGTCGATCGATTGGTTTGATCATTATCTGGGCAAGCGAGTGGAATTGCCGACCGGCGCGACGATTGAACTCGACGAGCAAAACTTGATGCGCGCTGCGGTGAAGTATGGCCGCGCACTGACCAAAGCGATCGAGCTGGCAAGTCACATTCGTCGAGTTAACGAGACCGCTGGCCGCGATTACGAGATCGAGCTCAGTACCGACGAGACCGATGAGCCGACGACCCTCGCCGAGCACTATGTCATCGCCGATCAGTGCCAGATGCGAGGGGTGAAGCTCGTGTCGCTCGCGCCGCGGTTCATTGGCACGCTGGAAAAGGGTGTCGACTACATCGGCGACATCAAAGCATTCGAGTGCTCCGTGCGCGATCATGCGGCAATTGCCAAGTTACTTGGGCCGTACAAGCTCAGCCTGCATTCGGGTTCCGACAAGCTTTCGATTTACCCGGCACTGGCCCGCGCTACGGGCGGCCGATTCCACGTCAAAACCGCGGGCACGTCGTACCTCGAAGCGCTTCGCGTCACGGCGATTCACGATGCGCGGCTGTTTCGCCGCATCTGCGAGTTCGCCCGCGAACGATACGACGCCGACAAGGCAACGTACCACGTCCACGCCACGCTCGA
>DASXWB010000235.1:0-6009 GCA_036503915.1 Lacipirellulaceae bacterium
GAAAGCGTGAGCACCGGCATGTTGAGCAAGTATTCGATGACATACATGAACGTGTCGATGACCATGCTGCCGGCCCAGACGTGGGCAATCTGGCGCTCGACGAATGTGATGGGCCCGCTGCGGCGCCGCACGTTCCAGAAGATGGCCGCCCACGTTCCCAGGCCGACGGTCCACAAGGCAACGTAAGGCAAACGCGCTGTGACGCCGCCGAGCTGAAAGCCATTCGTCACAAGGCAGAGAATCAGTAGCACGGCGGCGTGCAGCATCCATAACAAGCCCCAATTCTCCAGGACGCCCACATGGTGCGTTTCGCGAAACGCTCGCGTAAGGATTTGCGTGAAGCGCGACGAGCGCGCGGAAACGGGCTCATCGGCCAGATACGCCTCGAGGTCGTCCGCCAGTTCGGCGGCCGTCGCGTAGCGCAGTTCGGTCGGCTTCTGCAGGCACTTGAGGGCGACCATTTCCAAATCGCGGTCGACGCGCGGGTTGAGCAATTGCGGCGAGACCGGATCTTGCTCCAAAAGCATTAAAACCGTGTCGACGGGCGTTGCGGCTTGAAACGGCGGCCGGCCGGTGAGCATGGCGTAAAGGATTGCCCCGAGGCTGTAGATGTCCGTGCCCGCGCCGATGACGCCGCGACGGCCAGCCGCCTGCTCCGGGCTCATGTAGCCGGGCGTGCCCAGGATGGCGTTGGTTTGAGTCAGCGGCCCGAACCGATGCGTGCGCGAATCGTCGGGCGATTCGGGAACGAGCCGCTTCGCCAACCCAAAGTCGCTGACGTAAGGGCGGCCCTCGGCATCGATGAGAATGTTCGACGGCTTGAGGTCGCGGTGCAGGATGCCCTGCTGATGCGCTTTGGCAATGGCACGGGCCACGGGGGCGAGCAGCCGCGCCGCCTCGCGCCCCGGCATCGGCCCGTCAGCAAGGCGCTGCGCCAGCGTCGTCCCTTTCACATAGCGCATGGTGAAGTAAGGCAGGCCATTTTGCTGGCCCACATCGTACACTGGAACGATGTGCGGGTGACTGAGGCGAGCGGCCGTCTCGGCCTCGCCGCGGAATCGGGCCAGATCGGCATTCGTGGCGGCCGACCCGCCCAGGATGATTTTCAGCGCGACAATGCGGTCGAGGCTCTTTTGCCGGGCGCGGTACACGACGCCCATTCCGCCGCGGCCCAATTCCTCGTACAGCTCGTAGTCGCCGAAAGACGGCGAAATCGCTGCGCCATAATCGGCAACTGTTGTTGGATCCAATCGGTCGCCGTCATCGTCATGCTCGGATGACTGGCTGCCAAACTCTTCAGCGAGCGCGGCGACCGCCCATAGTTCGCGCAGCTCGTCGGCCAAATCGGGATTCTCGGCGGCCACGCGATCGACTTCCGCCGGTGAGCCGGCGCGAGCCTCGGCCAGCAGTTGCTCTACTAACGTTGCGAGCCGAGAGCTGCGGCGATCAGTCGCTTCGCAGGATGTCGCCGAAGATTCGTCAGCAGCCACGGCTCACTCCAGAAGTTGCGACGGCGATTCGCAGAGCAGCGGCTTCAGTTGCCGCAGCGCGCGCAAGTAGCGCATTCCGGCGGCCGCCTCGGTGAGACCGAGCAGCTCGGCGGCTTGCGAATTGGTGAGCTGCTCGGAGTGCCGCATCAAGATGATTTCCTGGGCATCCTCCGGCAATTGGGCCACGGCCTGGTGAAATCGTTCGGCAAGTTCCTTCTTTATCAGCATGGCCGCGGGCGTGAGCTGCAGATCGGGTGCCTGGGCTACGGGATTGAGCGAGGATCGCTGAGCGGCGCCAACGCTTTGCTCGCGAGCGATATCGCGTTTGTCGGCGAGCTGGCGGCGGTACTCGTCCGCCAGCCGATCGCGCGCCAGATGCCGCAGCCAGGCGTGAAACGGAAGCGACGGTTTTTGCAGGTATTCGGAGAGGCGGCGGCTGGCCGTTAAGAGCGCGTCCTGGACGACGTCGCTGGCATCGACGCGGCGGGCCATGCCGCGGTTGAGCCGGCATTGAACCATGCGGTGCAGCGAATCGCGATGGCGCTCCAGCAGACGGTTCACGGCTTCATCATCGCCGCGACGGGCGCCGTGGAGCAATTCCTTGGTTTCATCCTGATCGGGCCACATGAGTATAGATTACCATCGAAGGCGTGGCATCGCGATGCGGATGCTGGATGCTGGATGCAGCATGCAGGATGAGGTCGGATGCTCGATATCTAGCATCGAGCCTCCAGCATCTAGTATCCTGGTATCAACTACATTTCCGGGATGACCCTGAAAGGGAACACAACCAATGAGCTTAATCAACGTTGTCGCACTTTTGCTGGCTGGGGCCGCGACAAATCCACAGCATTCGGCGGAGCTGGTCTTCCCGCTGCGCCAGGAGCATAACCATGCCCCCGGCATCGTCGAATGCCCGAATGGTGACTTGCTCATCTCGTGGTATCGCGGTTCCGGGGAGCGCAGCTCCGATGACGTGGCCGTATACGGGGCGCGAAAAAGACGCGGCGAGAGCGAGTGGAGCGAAGCGTTCCTCATGGCCGATATGCCCGGCTTCCCCGATTGCAACACCTGCATGATGATCGATCGCCAGCAGCGGCTCTGGCTGTTCTGGCCGACGATCATCGCCAACACCTGGGAGTCATGTCTGACGAACTATCGCGTGAGTCGCGACTACTCGGGCAACGGCGCGCCGAAGTGGGAACGAAACGGACTGGTGCTGCTCAAGCCCGACGACTTCAGCGCCGAAGGCGACGCGCAGCTTGCCAGCCTCATTGAAAAATACAAGGGGTTCGTGAGCGATCGACTGCGCGATGAAATTGAGGAAGGGCGGCAGAAGATGCGCGACAAGCTCTACCAGCGGTTGGGCTGGCAGCCGCGCTGCAAGCCGACCATTCTGCCGAGCGGGCGAATTCTGCTGCCGCTTTACACCGACACGTTTTCGATCTCGATCATGGCCGTAAGCGATGATGAAGGTGAAACCTGGTACGCCAGTAAGCCGCTGCTTGGATTCGGGGCGATTCAACCGGCGGTGCTGCGGCGCGACAGCGGCGAGCTGGTTGCGTACATGCGCGAAAACGGCGTCACCGAGCGAATTCGAATGGCCACATCCACAGATGATGGCATCACCTGGGGACCGGTGACCGCAACTGACTTGCCGAATCCCGGCTCCGGCCTCGACGGCGTGCGACTGGAGAATGGGCATTGGCTCTTGGTCTACAACGACACGGTCAGCGGCCGCAACAGCCTGGCCGTGTCAATTTCCGATGACGAAGGGAAGACCTGGAAATGGACGCGCCATTTGGAAAAACATGCGCAGGGTTCTTATCACTATCCGTCGGTGATCGAGGGCCGCGACGGCACGATCCACGCCGTGTACAGTTACTTTGTCGACGGCGGCAAAAGCATGAAGCACGCCGCGTTCAATGAAGCGTGGGTGCAGGCGGAGTGAGGGGGCGGTGGGGATGCGGGGCGCGTTTGATGTCTGTGCAAAGGGCGCATCCGTTGTGCATCCGTCACTTGTTTCTGTCCCACTGGCCGAGGGTGCGTAGGCGGTCGACTTCGGCGGCGGCCATTTGTTTGAGGCGCTGATAATCGGTTTTGCCGACGCGGTTGAGGGGCATGCCGCCCGCGTCGAGCAGCACGTAATGCGTGGGCCGCATGTAGGAGGCGATGCGCTGGGCGTGCTCTTCAAGCCGGTTGCGCGACAGATCGCGCCCCGCCTTTGGTGCGACAAATAGCACAATCGCCTCGCCGATCAAATCGTGCGGCTGGCCCACGGCGCCGCACGCGGCCACGTCGGCTTGCAGTTCGGCAAAGTGCTGTTCGACCTGCGCCGGATGCACCTGGAAGCCTTTGGGCTTGATTACAAGCTTCGAGCGGCCGCAGAGCACCAGGCCGCGATCCGAGACGTACCCCAGGTCGCCCGTGTAGCAGACGCCTTCGCGCGAGACGGTTTGCCGGTACGCCTCGGGGTTGCCGACGTAGTCGATGAAAACCTGCGGGCCGGTGAAGCAAATTTCGCCCGTCTCGCCACGAGGCAATTCGTCACCCGCCGTGCCGTCGGGATTCATCGGACGGCGGATGGAAAGCGGCGTGATCGGCATCGGCCAGCCGACGCCGTTCACAAGGTAGTCGACATCGCGCGTCAGGCCGGTGTACGAGACGAAGCCGGCCATCTCCGTCATGCCCAGTCCCGTGGCGACCGCCGGCACCATCCCGCATAGCCGCTCGACGAATGGCCGCGTCACCTGCTGGCCGCCGAACATCGCGCTGCGAAGCGTGCTCAGATCGTACTTCGCGAAGTTGGGCAACTGCCACTGCATCTGAAACATCGAAGGGATCTGGCCCATCGATTCGACTTTGTAGCGCTGAATCGCTTCGAGTGATTTCTCGGCGTCGAAGCGGTTGAGGATAATGGCGGTGCCGCCGGCAAAAAACGTCGTCATGAGCTCCTCGCCCTGGCAGCCGACGTGCGAGGGCGGCAAATTCACGAGCATGCGGCCAACGTCGAACCAGCCGCAGCCGCCGGCCAGGCACAGGTTCTGCGACGTGATATTACGGTGTGAGAGCAGGGCGGGCTTGGGAAAGCCGGTCGAGCCGGTGGTGTAGATGACTTGCGCGCCATCGGTTGGCTGAATCGCGGCACTCAGTTTCTCAAATTGCCGGACGAGCGATGCGTTATCACGAGTGGCTGGGCCGACATCGATTAAAGTTTGAGCCGGCAGCGCGCCGTCTGCCAATGTTTCGGCGTCAGCAAACTGCACGAGATGCTCAACATAGTCGCACATGGAACGGACCGCTTCGGCCACCGGCATGAAATCCATGGCCGGCGTGCGGCCGAGCGTTACAAACCCCTTGGCGCGAATCAAGCCGAGCGAGCGCACGACTTCATCGGGCTTGAGCCGCATGTCGAGCGGGGCATGGATCACGCCGATCTTGAAGCAGGCATACTCCAGGAAGATGTGCTCAACCGTGAGCGGCAGCATCGTGGCCAGGAAATCGCCGGGGTGATAGCCCAGCTCGAGAAGTCGCAACGCCCACAGAGTTGTCGTTTCATCGAGCTCGCGATAGGTGACCTGGCGCCCCGTGTCGAACTCGATGATCGCCGTGTGGTCGGGGCGCTCGCGGGCCCATTTCGCGACGACAGCATGCAGCAAATGCCGATCGGCATAACCGCGTTGGTAGTCGTCCCAGGTGTATTGCGGAATTGTCATTGTGCGTAGGAGCGAGGTAAGCTTCTTCAGTTGTTTCCATCCGGAAACGAAGGCAGGCTACCATTTCCCTTGGCAACGTCGAAGGCGCTCAAAACTCCGCCCAATATTTTTGAGCGCCTTCGTGTGTTTCGTGCGTTGCATCGGTCCTGTGTTTGACGAAACGCGTGCAGGGTTGGGCATACGTTCTTGATTTTCTCCCCACTAAATTTTTTCTTTTTTCTCGTGGGGCGAAATTCGGCCAATTTCGCCCCAGCGCGCTGCCGGAAGTCGGTTGCCGGTTTGTGGTTAGCGTGTGGCGGTCGGGCGAAATGGTCTGAATTTCCCCCGGGGGTGGGGTAAAAATTGTCTCCAAGTGGGGCGAAATTCGTCATTTGTCAGCCATCAACTTTCAGCGGTTCGTCGCCAGCAGGGCAGGCCGGCCTCGAAGAGGCCAGCCACAAACGCTGTAGCCCGGGGTCTGTGACCGCGGGATATGCGAGTTTCGGAGAAACTCGCCTACGTGTTGGCCAGCTACAGTTTCGCTCGGGAACCGGTCAGATGGCCAAAAGTCCCCCCACATACTTTTGGACAACTGATGCGATTCTTCCATAGGGTGCCAATGCGCCAGTCGGCGCGCACCCGTAGCGCACTCCTTTGAATGAACGGACGGCTTTTCTGTCTGGCTAACAGCTGAGAGCTAACAGCTGACAGCTTCACAACGTGACGTGTACATTAGCACACTTAGTGGCCAAAAACAAGAGTATTGGGCGCTTTATCGACCAACTCGCTGGCTTCGGCTCTTGCACCTATATTCGCTGCGCTTT
>DASXWB010000236.1:0-2324 GCA_036503915.1 Lacipirellulaceae bacterium
AGACGGAAGGGACTTACGGGAGACTCACGCGGAAGTTTAAATTGATCATCGGATTCCGGAGGAAGGCGCGCTCGAGATGGTCCGGGGCTGAATGCTCGTAGCCGGAAAGGGCAACCTTCCCCACTTTCGAAACACCCAAAGCAAAGGGGCTAGGCCCTCGAGCCGACGCTCGGATAGAGGACGGGAAACACCGATGAAACGCTTGACACGCAACGAGTCTTCATAGAGGACCATCTTGGCCGGGCAATGTATCGCTGCGCTAATAAACTCCGGCAACCACGGTAGCGGCAACATGCGTTTGAATTGCGCCCGACCATTTCTTCTCTGGATCTCGTTGCTGGCCCCGGCAAGCGACATATTTGCGGAAACCAATACGCAACCCGCCACGCTCATCGTCCGCGGGCGCATCTGGACGGCAAACCGCGATCAGCCGTGGGCCGAAGCAATCGCCGCGCGCGGCGAACGAATCGCGGCCGTCGGTTCGCGCGACGAGATCGACCGCCTCATCGGTGACGACACTGAAATCATCGACGCCGGCGACGGCCTCGTCGTTCCAGGCCTCATCGATTCGCACATTCATCTTGTCGACGGCGGCTTGCAGCTCACGCGCGTGCAGCTCCGCGACGCGGCCTCGCGTGAAGAGTTTGCCCGCCGCATCGGTGAGTTCGCCAAGAAGCTCAAGGCCGGCGAATGGATCACGGGCGGCGAATGGGACCACACGCTGTGGGGCGGCGAGTTGCCCAGCCGCGATTGGATCGACGCCGTCACGCCCGATACGCCCGTCTGGATCAACCGCCTCGACGGCCACATGGCGCTTGCCAACACGGCCGCGATGCGCGCCGCTCGCGTGGGCGACGATGTGGCCGACGTGAGCGGCGGCGAAATCGTGCGCGATGTCGCCGGGCGGCCCACTGGCGTATTCAAAGACAACGCGATGTCGCTCATCGACCGCGCCGTCCCGGAAGTTTCACTCGATCAGCAAGCGGGCGCCACGCTGGCCGCCATGGATTACCTGGCCGAGCGCGGCGTCACGGCCGTGCACCACATGGGCACCTGGCAGCATGTCGACGTGTTTCGCGCGGCGCGCAGTCGCGGTCAGTTCAAGACGCGCATCTATGCGTGCGTGCCGCTGAACACGTGGGACCGCCTGGCGAAAGAAGTCCAAGAACGCGGCCGTGGTGATGAGTGGCTGGCGATCGGCGGCCTCAAGGGCTTCGTCGACGGTTCGCTAGGTTCGCATACTGCCGCGCTGCTGGAGCCGTTCACCGATGCGCCAAGCGACCGCGGCCTGTTGGTCAACACGGTCGAGGACCTCGAACACTGGACGCGCGAGGCCGACCGGGCCGGCCTGCAGGTCGCGGTGCACGCCATTGGCGACCGAGCAAACCGGCTGCAGCTCGATGTATTCGAACGCGTTGCCAAGACGAACGGCCCGCGCGACCGCCGCTTTCGCATCGAGCACGCGCAGCACCTCGCGCCGCTGGATGTTCCGCGATTCGCGCAACTCGGCGTGATCGCGAGCATGCAGCCATACCATGCGATCGACGACGGCCGCTGGGCCGAGAAGCTCATCGGCCCGGAGCGCGCCAAAGGGACGTACGCCTTCCGCTCGCTGCTCGACGCCGGGGTGCGGCTCGCATTCGGCAGCGACTGGTTCGTGGCGCCCCCGACTCCGCTGGAGGGGATCTACGCGGCGGTCACGCGCCGAACCTTGGACGACCGCAACCCGAACGGCTGGGTACCGCGGCAAAAGATCACGGTCGAAGAAGCGCTGCGAGCGTACACGACCGGTTCCGCTTATGCGGAATACATGGAAGCCGAGAAGGGGGTGCTCGCGCGGGGAATGCTGGCCGACATGGTTCTCATCGATCGCGACCTCACGACGATCCCTCCAGAAACCATCCGGGACGCGAAAGTGACTCTAACGATGGTTGGCGGCCGGATCGTGTTCGAGCGTCCGTGAGCATCTCGTAGACTCGAGCGTTCACGACCAGTTCGGCACTCACAACAAGAGAGAAAAGCAGGAATCAAGGAAACGACGAATTGACGAATGACCAGCCGTTCATTCGGGGATTCCTCAATTCCAGAATTCTGCGGTTCCCCATCGTTGTGACGACTTTCCGGTCATCCACGGACATCCCTGGAGACAGCCGTTGTGCCACGCGTGACGAACCGCTCGTATCAGCCAGTTACCCGCCTAGGCCAGCTCATGCGAGCCGTGCCGTAAGGCTCTGTGCGACAAGTGTTTTGCGTACCCCGCGAGGTGTGCGTCCTTGCTAGATTAGAGGTCCCTGCCTCATCAGCTTTGAGGTCCGCCCGACAGT
>DASXWB010000237.1:0-13045 GCA_036503915.1 Lacipirellulaceae bacterium
ACCCATTCCCGAATCAAAATCTGCAAGCACGCGTTCGCGAAGATCAATCGAATAGGCCTTCATCGCACACCTCCTTGGTCGCGAAATAGCCTACCAAACCCCAGCCAGCTAGCAGAACATCGATTTCAAATGCGCTCTAAAGAATTCCTCGCGCCGGCAACATCGCAGCGCAAGAAAAGCCGGCCGAGGAAGCCTGAGGGGACAAAGGCTTCCCCGGCCGGTCAGGGAGGGTCGCACGACGACGGTAGGCGGGAGAAGTCGTGCGAAGGCGGGTATGCGTCCCAAGTATTGCAAGGAGCGCGCCAAGCTCGCGCTGGGCTTGCCCGCCCCAATCGAATGGTCCGCTAAACCGCTGGCGCAGCACGTGTTACGACCATCGGACGAATTTCAGGCGGAACGGTTGATGTGTTTGGGCGTTGACGAAAGACCACAAACCGCGCCCTCGAAGGTTTGCAAATCGCCTCACGGCGATCGCCTTCGGCAAAGCTGCCTCGGCCATGAGCTCGAGGCCGAATGACAAGCTGCCAAGATGTACCCCCTGATTAGGGCGTTCGGTCGCCGGAGACCAGCACGACGTCGTTGGGCCCGAGGCCCGCAGCGGGCAGACCATTCGCGTTGAGAAAAGCGTGATCCTTTCCGGGCAACGTAACGCTTGTCAGAAAGACTACGCGGCCGCTGGAGTAGAGCACGTTTTGCCCGTAGCCGTCGTGATTCGCGCTGCCGACGCCCGCGACTTGAAAATCGGGCTCGTCGGCCATAAGCGGCGTGCGGTCGGAGCGGTCGTCGCGAATCCAAAAGTATTGATCCCGATCGACATAGCCGATACGAACGGCGTAGGAACCGACGGCCTCGCGGCAGAGTCGCGCCAATTGCGGACCAACGACTGAGTGCATGTTATCAAATCTCGCAAGATGCAGGCCGACAGGCTCTTCGCGCCTCTCGTCGGCCAGGCGTGACGAGGGACACACGAGCAGCTGAGCAACGTCGTCCGGCCTTACATAGTCCTCATGCATCAGGCGAACCACGAACATGCCGGCGTAATCCTGAGGATGGATGCCGGGGAAATAATTGCCATGGTTCTCGGCATACCGGGCTAAAACCAGATGCATATTCTGCAGGTTGTTCGCGCACACGTTTCGCCGCGTTGCGTCGCGGCTATCGCGCAGCGCGGGAAACAGCAGCATGCTCACGGCGAGAAACACGCCGCCGGCCACGGTCAAGTCGGCCAGGCTCCAACCCAGCACTCCGGCCGGCGGCTCGGCCTGGGCCGCGCTGCGCGTAAAGCCGCTGTCGCCGCAAACCGAATCGGTCACGCGCCGCGCCAGGCCGCAGGGCGGCTCGCCGCTCGCATGGTCGGCCACTTGAGCAGCGCTGAAGCAGGATTGCAAATGGACCAGCTCGCGACGAAGCTCAGGCGAATTCCTAAGCTCGTCTTCGAGGCGTCGCTGCTGCGCGGCGTCTAGCTCGCCTAGCAGATAACGGATGAGCAGTTCGCGCATAGGCCTGCCGCGACCGATGAGTATCAAGAAGGGAAGGCGCGCCGATCCGCGCGCCTCCCCGATGGTCTTACGTTACAACTTCCGCTGCCCAACAAAACAAGTTGTGATGTCTTCGGCACACGAACCGACTGTCCGCGTGCCGCCCCAAACATCGTCGTCAGTTATGCGCCGGGTGAGTCTCTGCCCAGGCCTCGCCCAGCCGCTTCACTGCCGAATGCAACCGGCTCTTCACGGTGCCCACCGGCACATCGAGCTCGTCGGCCGCCTCGCGGTATTTCATACCGCGGAAATAAACCAGTCGCACGGCGGAGCGCAGTTGCTCGGGCAATGCGGCCACCGCGTGGCGAACCCACTCTTTTCTCTCACCCTGCTCCATGCCATTGGCCGGCTCGCCTTCGCGGCTGCTCAGGATATCAGCCAGCGAGCCAAGCTCGTCGTGCTGCACCCGATTGGGCCGGTCCAGGCTTACCAGCCGATGCCGCTTATTGCGGCGCTGGATGTCAATCGCCTGGTTGGTGGCCACTGTGTATAGCCATGGCCGCATCTTCCGCTCGCCATCGAACAGATGGCACTTCAGGTGGACCTGCATAAATGTCGCTTGAAACGCGTCCTCCGCCAGAACCTGGTTGTTCAGGAATCGGCGCAGGTAGTTGTAGAGCTCGCGCTCGTAGCGTTTAACCAGCGTTTCGAACAACTGCGCGGCGCCGGTGAGCCGGTATTCGAGCAGCAGTTCTTCGTCGGTCATGCAACCGGTGTCGGCCGGGGAGACAGGGTCGGGGACGACCCGGTTTGCTGCCTTGGCCAAACGTGCGCGATCTTCCGTGGAAAGCTCTGTCATCGTTACGAACCTCTAACGTAGAGAGTTCGACGCCAATGGGGGAAGCAGTCCTTCTTCCCCGTCGTCAGGAATAGTGAACCGCCGACCCTTGCATTGTAACGCTTGCAGTTCCTTGGGTCGCCGGTTTTGACGGCATTGGTCGCCGGAGATTGCCGTGATGGCCGTATCGCCCGATGCCACCGTCCGAATCGCGTATAATGGCAAGTGGTATGCCAAATTGACGAGGGCCGCCGCTATCGCGGCCGGCCTATTTGTCGTAAGTGTTGGTGCTCGTTGTAGTTATACGGCCAAGCCAGTGCGACCCACGGCCAATCACTAAGCCACAAGCGGCCGCGGGCCCTGCCATAATTGCATTCGTCCGTCGTCGTAATTACTTGCCAGCGTGTCAATTTCGTCCAAGCTAGTGTTCACTTCCGCTGCAGATGCAATGCTGCTGCCGCAGTGGGCGGAGCCCCTTTTATGGCTCGATGCTTGAAAGATGCCGCCAGCTGGCGAATCTTTCGCGAAAACCGATTCTTGAAGGCCAAACTTTGAACGAAATCGAACTCAAAGACGTTCCCGGACCAGCCCAAACTGAAGCCGAGCCGGAGGACTCGCCGGAAATGACGCCGGAGCAGCGGGCCGAAGCGCGCCGCTACGGGCGCGTTTCGCTGGCCCTCACGCTCGCCGACATGGCGCTGGACCTGGTGTACCTCGGTGTGATGGCGCTCGTGTTCGCCCGGCCGCTTGACGCCTGGCTTTCTCGCTTTGAGCCGCTCGATGGGCCCCAAAACATGCTGCGCCTGCTGGCGCTATATGCGGTCGTCATGGGCCTCCACATATTTATCTCTCTCCCGTTGTCGTTTTTTTCCGACTACGTGATCGAGCACCAATTTGGCCTTAGTAATCAAACGCTGCGCCGCTGGCTGCGCAATTGGATGCTTAGCAATGGGCTGGCTGTAGCGTTCGGCGCGGCACTTTTGACCGGCCTGTATTGGATCATGTGGAACACGGGTTCGTACTGGTGGCCTATTGCAGCCGGTGCATTCTTCATCGTCAGCATATTGCTGGGTCAACTCGCGCCGGTTCTTATCGTGCCGCTGTTCTATAAGGTCGAGCCCATCGATAATTCTCAGCTCGTCGAGCGGATGAATCGCCTGGCCGAAGGGACCGGACTGACGATCGAAGGCGTTTACCGCATGGGACTAAGCGCCGATACGTCAAAGGCGAACGCGATGCTGGCCGGCCTCGGCCGCACGCGCCGCGTGCTGATGGGCGACACGCTGCTGGACAAGTTCGTGCCCGAAGAGATCGAGGTTATCTTCGCGCATGAGATCGGCCACCACGTGCACCGCCACATTCCGAAGATGCTCGCCGCCGGGCTGGTGTTCAGCCTGGCCGGTTTCTGGTTGGTGGATCGCACCCTTGTGGAGTGGGCCGACATTCCCAGCGCCGCCGACGCGCCCACCAGCAGCTTGCCACTCGTGATGTTCACTTTGGCGGTCTTCATGACGCTGCTCAGCCCGCTGCAAAACGCGATCAGCCGTCATTACGAGCGGCAGTGCGACCGCTACGCGCTTGCGCGCACGGGAAACCACGCGGCATACCGCTCCGCGTTCACAAAACTGGCGCGGCTGAATAAGGCCGACCCGGAGCCGAACCCGGTCGAAGTTTTTCTGCTGCACAGTCACCCGCCGATCAAGGAGCGGCTGGCGCTGGCGGATCGCGCCGCAAGCTAGAGCGCGCTTCCGTCTTGTCGCTAGCTATTGAACTGGGGCGTTGCCCCAAGCACGGCCCCCGAAAATGCAATAGCCGGAAGGCCACGCCCTCCCCATCGGAAAATGCGTAGTCTCCGGCTATTGTGAAGTTGCGGCGAAAATCGCGTGAGCGTCACTTGGGCATTCGCGGCGGCCTCGCGCTAACCTCCCCCTCGGTTCGATCGTAGTCGGCCGCCCCTTGCCCGCCTTCCTCCATCGCGCGCCGGTCGATCCGCTCCCAGGCATCGCGACTGGCGTGGCGCGCCCGCTCCCACTCAAGCGCCGACGTGCCGCGCTGGGCGCTCCAATCGTGCTCGAGGTGCGGCTCGGCCTCTTCCCAGCTCTTGCTGTGGTGCTTGGCGCGCGATTCCCAGCCGTAACGATAGGCTGGCGCCACCTCGTCGTAGCTGACGTCTTCGTCATAGTACTCGCGATTGGCGTATTCATCGCGCCAGTAGGCCTCCTCGACCGTAGGATCAACCTGTTCGGCGATGGCCTTTCCAGCCAGGCCGCCCGCAATCCCGCCCACGACCGCGCCGACTCCGGCCCCGATCGGGCCTGCCGCAGCCCCGGCCGCTAGCCCGGTCACGGCACCGCCAACCGCTGCACCAACGCCGGCGCCTACCGGGTGTGCGCCTGGCTCGCCGGTGATCGGGTCTGGATTCACATCTCGGTCTCGCAAGTCCGCAGTATCAATATCACGGTCAGGGTCCAAGTTGGTTCGTTCCGTAGCCATGAGAAAAGCTCCCTTACGTCGGAAATGTGTTTTGCTGACGCGCCGCCAACCGAAAGGCGACCCTGTGCCGACAAAACGGCAAACCGTGTGCCTAAAGTGACACACTCGAATTGCTTTCAGGCGAGAAAGCGACAGCGTGTCATAGAAACGCGCGCTTACTACCTCAATTTGCCGTGCGCGCACGCATTCTTGCCCCAACGGCCAAACAAATTGCGCCGGTGCCCAGCAAGATGCCGCACGGCAAGAGCATGTCGGCAAGCGTGAAGCCGCGCCAGATTGACCCTTCCAGCGCCAGGATGCTCGATTTCACCGAACGTATTTGTTTCGCGTCTTGAATACTGATCCGGCGGCGCACCGCTGCGCCTCAGGCCCGCACCACTTGCGTGCCGCTCGTGCGGCGGATCAGGCGGCGCATTTCCAGCACGCTGATCGTTGAGAGCACGCGATGAATGGGCATGCCACAGCAAGCGGCGATTGCATCGACCGACGTAGGGGCAGCATCGATCGCCGCGAGCACGCCTTGCTCGATCTCATTGAGCAGCACCTCGGCGGGCTGTTGCAGTACGGTGCCGTCATCGCGCTGGATTTTCTCGGCCAGCGGCCCGAGCTCGGCCAGCACGTCGTCGATCGTTTCGACAAGCTTAGCGCCGTCTTTGATCAGTGCATGGCAGCCGCGAGACATGCGGCTGTCGACCGGCCCTGGCACGGCGAACACTTCGCGACCTTGCTCGTAGGCGTGCCGGGCCGTAATGAGCGCGCCCGAGCGGTCCGGCGCTTCGACAACGATCGTGCCCACGCACAAGCCGCTGATGACGCGGTTGCGCTGCGGGAACGCGCCGCTGAGCGGCACCATGCGCGGCGGCGCTTCGCTGACGAGGTAACCGTTGGCGGCCACCTCATGAGCCAGCTTTTCATGCTCGGGCGGATAGATCTCGAGAATGCCGCTCGCCAAGACGGCAATTGTGCGACCGCCGGCCGCCAGTGCGCCGCGATGTGCCGCGGCATCGATCCCGCGCGCCAATCCGCTCACCACAGTGAAGCCGGTGCGCGCCAGGCTGCCGGCGAGCCGCTCCGCTTGAGCCAGCCCATAGCGCGTTGCATGCCGTGTGCCGACAATCGCCACGGCCAACTCGTCCTGCGGCAAAGACTGGCCGCGGCGAAACAACACGCCGGGCGGATCATGAATCTGCCGCAGCGGCCGTGGGTAATCGGCGTCGGCCTCGGTCAACACATCGATGCCGTTCTCGGCCGCCAATCGCAGCTCGGCTTCAGCATCGATCTCATCGCGCGCCGTGACGATGCGCGCCGCAATCTTGGGCCCAATGCCGTCGACACATTGCAGCTCATCCTTCGCCGCAGCGAGCACCGCCGCCGGCGAACCAAACCGCTCGAGCAGCGCCTTTCGCAACAGCGGCCCCACGCCGGACACGAGCGACAGCCGAACGCTGTCGACTAGTTCAGGGGCGAAGAGAGTCTCGGCCATTGCGCTGGGACTTAAGAATCGTTGCCGCGTCGATCGTTAGGAGCACCTCAGCGTCGGATGACAAGCATGTTACTTTGTTAGTGCTCAAATTGCCACAGTTCCAGCACAACTCGAACGTGCCCGGGCTGCTTTCGCGGCAGACTTCGCAGTCCCAGTCGGGAAGACGAATTGCTTCCGCCTTTGCGGCACGAATTAGCTCGTCCTCTCGTCCTTGTTGGCGCGCTTTCAACAGCCCTTGGATGACTTGGAACAGCGTATCGCGTGGAACTCGCTCATCGAGCGCGAACGCAGCGATTGCCGCACCAATTAGCACATCTTCGATGATGTGTGTCGCTTGATTGGAATCGCCGCTTTCACCGCCGATCACATCATCAGCACCGGGCGAAGCACAATCCGCGATGGCGACGGCGGCCATTTGACATCACCGAAAGAATTCGTCGACCGCACACGAAAAGCCCGGAACGACCGGGTCGCCCTGCACTGTTTCGCTGGCGGTCTTAACGACGACGTTGGTCGTCGATTGATAAATCGTCACGGTTCGCAGTTTTGGATCGACGACCCACACCGCGGAACAGCCAGCGGCCAGCCAATCTTCGATTTTTTCGTCGATTTCGCCAGTCGTATCGCCTGGCGAAAGAACCTCGACTGCCAAGTCGGGCGCTCCCGGCCAATATGCTTCCTTCGGTTCATCCGCTGGAAGGTTTTGTTTAGCAATGAAGGCGAAGTCTGGACCGCGAACTGTATCCGGTTTGCGCTTAAGTAGAAAACCAGTTTCGGCCCCAAAGCAACGCCCCAGATCGTTTCGGCGAATGTAGGTTCCGAGCAAAAAGTGTATATTGTCAACGACGATGCCATGCCGCCAGCCCGATGGTGACATCACGCGGAGTTCTCCTGCGACAAGTTCGTAGCGCTTGCCCATTCCAGACGGGAGCTCAAGCAGCTGGGCCGCGGTGAATATCGCCGTAGTGCTCATGAGATGATTATATCACGTCGCTACCTAATCTTCCGCCGTCAACGCCGCCACAATGTCTTCCGTCGCGACGCCGCTGACGCACTCCACGTGTCCCATGCGTGAAGGGAGCACAAATCGCAGCTTGCCGCGGTCGACTTTCTTGTCGCGATACATCAGCTCGATGAGTTCATCGGGTGCGACGTCAGGCACGGTAAGCTGAAGGCCGAACGCTTCCAGAAGGGCTCGCTGGCGCTGGACGAACGCCGCATCCACGCGGCCGATCCGCTGGGCCAATCGCGCGGCGCACATCATGCCCATGGCCACGCCTTCGCCGTGCAGCAGCTCTTCGTAGCCGGTGGCCGCCTCGAACGCATGGCCGAAAGTGTGGCCGTAGTTGAGGATCGCCCGCAGGCCGGATACCTCGCGCTCGTCCTGCTCCACGACGTCGGCCTTCAAGCGGCAACAGCGCTCGATGATGCGCGTCAGCACGGCGTGGTCTCGCGAATTGATCGGCGCGACGTTGGCCTCGAGCAGCGCGAAGAATTCGGCATCCTGAATGACGCCGTATTTCACAACCTCGGCCAGGCCGGCGCGGAATTCGCGCTGCGGGAGCGTGTCGAGCACGTCGACATCGATCACGACGCCGCGCGGCTGCCAGAACGCGCCGACCAGGTTCTTGCCGCCGGGCAGATTGACGCCGACCTTGCCGCCAACCGAGCTATCGACCTGTGCGAGCAGCGTGGTGGGCACTTGCACGAATCGCAGGCCGCGGGCGAACGTCGCCGCCACAAAGCCGGCCAAATCGCCCACGACGCCGCCGCCCAGCGCTACCACGACCGACTTGCGATCGGCCCCCTGATCGAGCATCTGCTCCCACAACTCGGCGGCCACCTCGGGCGCCTTGCTTTGCTCGCCGGCCTCGACCGAGAGAATGTCGACCTCCGCGCCCGCCTCGACGAGCGAATCGGCCACGGGCTCGGTGTACAGATCATCGACGTTTGCGTCGGTGATGATCACGGCGTGCGCATCCTCCGCCTCTGCGTCGCAAAAACGGGCCGTCTCGCGCAGATTGCCGCTGCCGATCTCGATGTCGTAACTGCGCGGGCCGAGGTTGACGTGAACGGTGGGCATGGAATTTAGGTGTCGGGTGTCGGGTGTCAGGTGTTAGGTGTTCGGAGAGTTGAATTCTGACACCTGACACCTGAAACCTGACAGCTTCCTCACGCCGTCACGCGCTCGATATCGGCCGGCGTCACGACAATCCGCCGGCAAAAGCCCGTATGCGTGCGTACATACTCCAATTTTGACGCCTCCTGCGGCCGCTGATGCAGCAGCGTCTCGACCCGAGCCCGCTCGCTTGGCTCCCAGTCATCATACTCGTCGGGCCATTGGGTCTCGACCTCAACGATGAGCGCTTCGCGATAAGGATCGTATTTATCGGCCATGTTGTGACGGTGAGTCGGTGAGCACGTGAGCAAGTGGAGTAATTGAGTAGGTGAGTGAGTAACGGCGAATTTGCTCGCACTTATTCCCTACCGGCGGCGTCAGTATACTCAATCTTAATAAGCGCCAAAAGCCGGCGTAATACTTGTTGTCATGATCCGGCCGCTCGAGTTCCTCCATGAAAGTTTCCGGAAAGCTCGTCATCATCGCAATTCTGGCAGTCGCGCTTGTGGGCGCCGGAGCGAGCTGGTGGTTCCGCTATAACGCCACTCATCGTGCCGCTGCCTTTTGGGGTCCCGAAGCCTCACGTTTAATTCGCGATGCGCCGGTAGTCGAGCTCTATCAATTTGAGCCGTCCAGTCAAACCACGACTGAGTTCGATGAGTTGCGCCGTGTTCTCGATGCACCATCCAACGCGCGAGACATCTCATCGATGCGAGGCCTCACTCATCTTCGCAACGCGCTCTTGGAAGACCGCAATTACAATTGGCCGCCCCAGCCACGAAAACCAAACGATCGATGGCGTGGGATATTGGTGTTTTGGGATGAGCCTCGGCAGTCGACAGCCGTTCTTGCGTTTTCACCTGAATGGCAATTCGTAACTAATTGCAAGAATCCCACCGGGGAGAAACTCTCATGCGCGCCAATTGCGGCCGGCCTCCGCGAAATGCTCACCGAGATGATGGCCGAGCCAACAGCGCAAAGTCGCCCACCCGCGAATGAGACGTCTTCAAAGCAGTAGCAGCGCCAGCACTGCGGAAACTCTCGCTGGACGAACAGGCGGTGTTTCCTATAATCCGCCGCTCGGCCTAGTCCCCAGTCCCCAGCCCCAATCCCCATGCGCAGCATCGCCATCATCAACCAGAAGGGCGGCGTCGGCAAAACCACGACCGCCGTGAATCTCAGCGCGGCGCTGGCGCGCGCGGGGCAGCGCGTGGGGCTCATTGATATCGACCCGCAAGCGCATGCATCACTGCACCTTGGTCTCGACCCGCAGGCCAAGGTGCCCACGGTTTACGATCTGCTGACCGAGGAAACTCCACTTAGCGCACTCTGGCAGCGAGCGGGGGGCTGTCGTGTATCGGCGGTCAGCCCTCGGCCAGAAGTCTTGCCGACAGCCAACGATCACCTCTTCGTCGCCGCCTCGCATATCGACCTCGCCGCCGCCGAAGCCGAGCTGGCCGGCGTCGTCGGACGGGAAGTTATCCTGCGCGACAAGCTCGCTGCGGCCGCCGACGAGTTCGATTACGTGCTCATCGATTGCCCGCCGTCGCTTGGCATCCTCACGATCAACGCACTCGCGGCCGTCGACGATGTGTTTCTGCCCTTGCAGCCGCACTTCCTCGCGCTGCACGGCCTGTCGAAGCTGCTCAAGACAATCGGCCTGGTGAACGAGCGGCTCAACGATCGGCTGCAGCTGGCCGGCGTTGTGCTGTGCCTTTACGAATCTGGCACGAAGCTGGCCGCCGAGGTCAGCCACGATGTCGAACAATTCTTCCGGGAAGCGCGCAAAGGCAGCCAGGCCTGGAGTGCCGTGCGGCTGTTCGAGACGCGCATCCGCCGCAACATCCGCCTGGCCGAGGCGCCGAGCTTCGGCCAGTCGATTTTCCAATATGCGCCCAGCTCGCCCGGCGCCGAAGACTATCGCGCACTGGCGGGCGAAGTGCTGGCATATTACGCCGGCCGCGCACTCTTGGAAGACGCCGCCTAGCGGGCGGCTCCACAGCGCGCGCGAGTTGGCACCCAATATCTTGTGGCCGTCATGCTGCCGTGCGGGATGAAACGACTCCCATCTGGCCGCTCGATAGGCAATGAAAATGGCGACTCTCAAATCTTCGCCGACCGCCATAGAGTGCCAATAAATTGTGCTGGCGGCCAATTCTTCGGACTACGCAGCACTTCTTCTCCATATTAGCGCGGCGCGGCCACCGCAACAAACTCGGCGGCATAACGTTTGCTCCACGCTGCCCATTCCAGATTTTCGCCAGCCGGGCTGCGCCGCGTGGTCGCGGCACTCGCGCCGACTGGCCGACGGATTCGGACCTTAGGCGGAATTCGGCCGATCCACCCAGGCATGAAAGGAGACACGAGTATGTCGCAAATACTAAGACCGAGGGTTTGGGCAAGCTGCATAGCTTGCCTGGCGATTGCTGCCCTGGCTGCCGGCACGGCGCTGGCCCAAGAGGAGCAGCAGACTTCTGACCAAACTGCGAGTCAAAGCGCCTCGCAAAGCCAGGAACAAAACGAGGAACAAGAACGCCAACGCCGAGAACAGGAACGGCAACGGCAGGAGCGACAACGCAACGAGCAGAACGATCAGGACGAAGATCGCGACCAGCAAGATCGACAACGCGATCGGCAGGACCGTCAACAAGATCGTCAACAGGCGCGGCAACAAGACCGTCAACAAGACCGTCAACAGGCCCGTCAGCAAGACCGTCAACAGGATCGCCAGCAGGCCCGTCAACAACAACGTCGTCAAGAGTGGTCTCGCTTCCCCGAGCCGGGCCGCGAAGGCCAGTTTGGCCGCGACTCGCAAAGGAGCGGGCGTTTCGGCGAGCTACGTGACCAATTCGGCCAGCAGCGCGAGCAATACGGCTCCAGCGAACGCCGATCTGGCCAATTCGGGGGCAGCGATGAGGAGGACGCTGGCCTCGGCGTGAACGTCATCAGCGAAGGCGGCGAGGGTGTCACCGTCGTGCGCGTCTTCCAGGATACGCCCGCCGAGCAGATGGGCATCGAGGAAGGCGATCGCATCATTCAGGTGAATGACCGGCAGGTTCGCTCGACGCAGGAGTTCATTTCGCAGATTCGGAACATGAACCCCGGCGACCAAGTGCAACTCACGGTCGATCGCAATCGTGAAGAGATCATCGTCAGCGGCCAGCTGGAGTCCCGCGAGGAAGCGCTCGCGCGCAACCAACAAGGCGGTACGCAGTGGCAGCAGGAGGATGAAACCTGGCAGACCGGATACCAAGAGCGCGACTCCTATCAGCAGCAAGGTCGCATGGCTCGCGGCGGCGGCCAGGACAGTCGCATCCAGCAGATCGAGCAGCGCGTTGAACGCATCCGCCGCGAGCTCGATCAGCTGCGCTACAGCCTGCAAGAGCTTCGGCAGCAGGATCAGGGCAGCCGTTTCAGCCGCGGCGGCGAACGCCAGGCCGGATACGATGAGTACCAGGGCGGTTTTCAGGAAGAACGCTTAGGCATCCGTGAATCCGACCAGCAGGATCAACGGGACGGCCAGATCATCCGGCGCCCCGGCCGCATCATTGAACGGCGCGGTATTGAACGGCGCGGCATTGAGCAGCGCGGCGGCCAGTTCGACAGCGGCCAAGGCTCGATCCAATCCGACGGTTTCCGAACCGGCTCCTCGGATTGGAACGAGGGCGGCTACCAGTCGGACGAAGGCGGCAGCGACAGCCCCGGCGGCGTAACCGGCGGCCTGCGCACCCGCCCAGACAACGACCCGAACTGGGAAAACCGCTAGTCAGTAACTAAATCCCCTTCCGATTCCCTCCCCTTTGGGAGGGCCAGGGAGGGGAAACTGTGGCCCGGCCTCCCAGGCCGGCCGCAAAGTAGCCCGGCTCTGCGAGTCGGAATTGAAAAAGTCTGCCGGCCGTCCGTTCGGCCAGCTCGCGGCCGAAGCAAAGGCCGCCAATAAACAAAGTGGAAGGCGTCCTCCGGGCCGCCAACCACAACAGAAAGCGGCGACGGACGCATCCCCCCACTGCTCCGTCGCCGTTTTTCTTTTCCACTTTTTGCATCAAATCCATTCCTTGTAAGGGCAGTGCCAGGGAACAGGCACGCTTCGCTGCGCACGACCATCGCGGCGACGGTTGCGCGGCCAGTTCCTGCACGGGGTGCGTACGTGGTTTTTCCGGCATTTTCTCATAGATGGCCAAAGAGACGGGGAGCAGGGAGCAGGGAGCGGGGAGCGGGGGAGCCAGGCGCGAAGAGCGGGGAGCGAGGAGCGTCTGTCAAAGGTCGCTGTAAAAAAACGTAATCGAAATCGAGTTGCGCGCGAGCCGAAGAAAAAGGCCTGAAAGGCCGCGATGCGATAGCCCAGGGCGAAGCCTCGCGTCTGCGAGGCGCAGCCCTGGGTAAAACGTCGCAACAAAAATCCATGAAGCCCTGCAAGGGCGACATTCGATGCGCGGATGGTCGGGTATGTGTCCCTGATTGTGTGTTTCGCCCTTTCAGGGCTTCAATGTGACGTGCTGTCGTGTTCCCAGGGCTGCGCCCTGGGCTGTCGCATTGCGCCCTTGCAGGGCTTGGATCGAGCATCAAGTTCGTGCTGGTTGATTGACGGCTACTTTCTTGCCACCTAGCCCGGTCGAGCGCGACCACAGCGGGGA